>JBCCTP010000398.1:0-4755 GCA_039198505.1 Actinomycetota bacterium
GTACAGGCCCACCGCGAGGGCGAGGACGCCCGGCTTGGGACCGAGGCCGAGAGCGGCGACGAAGATGACGGCGAGGATGAGCTCGGGCATCGCACGAACACCGAGGATGAACAGCCGGGCGGTGCCGTAGATCCACCGAGCGGGCGCGACGTTGCGCGCGGCGAGGAATCCGGTGGGGATCGCGAAGAGCAACCCGAGCAACGTCGCCCCGAAGCCCATCAGAACCGTTTCGATGAGGTCCTCACCGAAGCCCTCGACCCACCAGTCGAAGTCGGTCGGGATCATGCGCCAGAACACCCGAGGAATCTCCGGGATCCCGGTCACCAGCTCGACGAGCGACAGGTCGGCGACGATGAACGACAGCACGAGCATCACCGCCGACACGACACCGAACCCGTACATCGTGATCCGTTCCTTGGTCCACGGCGGCCTGAGCCGCCGCTGCGACATCGGGGTGGCGGCGGCGACGGCCGCGGTGTCGACGTGTTCGGCCCGGTAGTCAGCGGCCTTCGGGCCCCCACGCAGCTTCTGCCAGAAGCTGACGTTCGTCTTGTCGTGGCCGAGGATGATCCCCCGCACCGTGGTCGACACGAGCTCGACGATCACGACGAGGGCGATGATGAGCAGCGTGACTCCGAGCAGCTCCTGGTAGCGGAGCTGGCCCTGGTAGGCCCGGATCTGCAGGCCGATGCCGCCGGCGCCGACGAGACCGAGCAGCGTCGCCGAGCGGAAGTTGATGTCGAGTCGGTACAGCGTGATCGCGATGAACGACGGGATGAGCTGCGGTGCGATCCCGGTCGTCAGCTCCTGTCCGCGGCTCGAACCGGTGGCCTGCACGCCTTCGCGGGGACCCTCCTGGATCTGCTCGATCGAGTCGGCGAACAACTTGCCGAGCATCCCGACGGAGTGCAGGCCGAGGGCGAGCACGCCGGGCAAGACGCCGATCGAGTACACCCGCACGAAGATCAGGGCGAAGATCAGTTCCGGGATGGCACGGGTGAACACGATGATCCCGCGGGCGACGCCGCGCAGGAGACGCCAGCGCACGATGTTCGATGCGGCGAAGAAGCCGAGCGGCACCGCCAGCAACACACCGATGAAAGTGCCGACGAACGCCATGAAGAACGTGTCGAGCGTCGACTCCCAGATCGGGCCGAACTCCTCGATGCGCGGCGGCCACATCCGCTCGAGCAGGTTGCCGATGTCGTCGCGCTCGAAGAACAGCGTGAGCGGGTTCACGCCGATGTCGTAGAGCGCGTACAGGGCCACGCCGACGAAGGTGAGGCCGACCGCCCACATCGTCGCCCGCTCGCGCGTCCACGGCGGGGTGTCGGGCCGGAACGTCGGTTCCGGCGGGGTCGGCGGCGCCTCGGGGGCGCTGCGCTCGTGGAGGATCGTCATCGTGCGTCGGGCCCGGTCAGATTCCGACGGCGCTCTCGACGCGCGGCTTCGCAGCCGGCTTCGCGACCTCGTACTCGTCGGCCTTCTCCCCGGTGGGATCGAGGCGCTGGTACACCTCCATCACACGTGCCTCGTCGAGCGACGCGTCGACCTCGGTGTCGAGCACGACGGCGCCGTCACGGAGACCGACGAGCCGGTTGGCCCACCCCATGGCGAGGTCGACCTGGTGGAGCGAGCAGACGACCGTGATGTCGTCCTCGACGCACGAGCGGAACAGCACGTCCATCACCTGGCCCGAGATCTCGGGGTCGAGAGACGCGACGGGCTCGTCGGCGAGAACGAGACGGGGCTTCTGCATCAGGGTGCGAGCGATGGCGACACGCTGCTGCTGTCCGCCGGACAGGGTGTCCGTTCGCTGGAAGGCCCGGTCTCCGAGCCCGACCCGGTCGAGTTGTTCGAGCGCCTCGCGGCGGATGGCCTTCGGGTAGCTGAGCACGCCGTACCGGGGCCAGCGGAGGCGGCCGAGCGCCCCCGACATCACGTTCTCGAGGCAGGACAACCGGCCGACGATGTTGAACGACTGGAAGACGAATCCGACGTCGCGCCGCAGTTCACGCAGCTCCTTCTGGCTGAGTGAGGCGACGTCGCGGCCCAGCACGACGACGCTGCCCGACGTCGGTTCGTGCATGCCGTTGAGGTGGCGGAGGAGGGTCGACTTGCCCGAACCGGACAGGCCGATGACGACGGTGAGTTGTCCGGACGCGACCGAGAGGGAGACCCTGTCGAGGGCGGTGACCCGCCCGTTGTCGAACGTCTTGGTGAGGCCGGAGACCTCGATGACGGTGCGGTGCTCGTGGAGGGTGGGGGCCGTGCCGTTGATCGACATCGAGGTTCTCGTCTCGTTCGAAGTGGTGGGTGGGTGAGTCGGGGGGATCGGTCGCGACGACGCGCCGGAGAGGTGACCTCTCGGTCACCTCTCCGATCGCATTCGTCAGTACGTGGTGGTCAGCGGACGACGGTCAGCGGGTCAGGATGCGCACCGGTCGGACCCGGTGAGTTCGCAGAGCTCGCGGATGCCGTCGAAGTAGGAGTCGTCGCCCGGCAGGTAGCCCCAGAAGGGACCGTCGGCGAGCGGGCAATCGTCTGTCGAGTCGCAGTAGCCGTTCTCGACGGCCCAGTCGACGTTCACCTTGGTGGTGACGATCTCCTCGATCTCGTCGAGCATCGACTGCGGCAGCCAGTTGCCGGCGGCGAGCGGCGGTGCGGCGATCGGCGTCGACTTCCAGATGATGTCGAGGTCGGCGGAATCCGGGTTGACGTCCTCGCCCTCACCAGTCGAGTCGATGACGCCGGCGATATCACCGGACTCGATGAGCTGCTCGGTGAGCATCGTGTCGTAGGCGAAGCCGGCGTCGCAGTCGCCGTTGGCGACGGCGATGGCCGAGGCGTCGTGGCCGCCGGCGAAGATCGAGTCGATGTCGGTCGACGTCTCGCTCGGGTCGAGGCCCTCCGACAGCAGCGCCGCCGACGGGAAGAGGAAGCCCGAGGTGGACCCCGGGTCGACGAAGCAGACGCGGCGGCCGGCGAGGTCGGACGGTTCGCGGATGTCGGAGCCGACCGGCGTCACGAGGTACGACCGGTAATCGCCGAGGCCGTCGGGTGTCTCCGACGACCAGAGACCGACGACGTCGATGTCGGCGCCGGCGCCCGTCGCGATGACGTACGAGAAGCCACCGAAGGCTCCGAGGTCCACGCGCTCGGCGACCATGCCCTCGATCACGCCGGCGTAGTCGGCGGCCTGGACGAAGTCGATCTCGACGCCGAGTTCGTCGCCGATGATCTGCGGGGAGACGTAGGCGCTGATGTCCTCGGCGTTCTCGGCCGGAACGGCGGCGAAGCTCAGGGTCGAGGGCCAGTCGGCCCGATCGTCGGCCGGCTCCTCTGCGGGAGCGTCGTCCTCGGCAGGAGCCTCGTCGGTGGTCTCGTCCTCGGCGGGGGCCTCGTCGGTGGCGGCTTCTGCCTCGTCGTCGGCGGGTGCGTCGGCCTCGTCGTCGTCCGATCCACAGGCGGCGGTGACCAACCCGAGGATCGAGACGGCAGCGATGGCCGAGTGGAGTCGGCGGGGGGTGCGGTTCTTGTTCACGGCCCGTCGTTGTACGCGACCGGACTGAACCGGAGATGAGGTGAAGTCGACGCGCGAACGAACGTCGGTGGAAACGTTCGTGCCGTTCACCCGGATGACAGCCGGCGTTCCCGATCTGCTCGATCTGCGCACCGTGCGGTCATCGACGGGTGGGGTCGGGTCAGACGAACGTCTCGACCGCCAGTGCGACCACCGAGACGGCGAGGGTGGCGACGACGACTCGGTCGAACCCCTCCGAGCTCAGCGCGTTGCGCAGACGCGAACCGACCGGGATCGTCGCGAGCGCCGGGATGCAGGCGAGGAGCGCCACCGTCCACCGGTCGTCCATCTCGTCGCTGAGCACGAGCGTGGGCAGCTGAGCGAACCCGGCGACGGCGAAGAGGGTGGTGACCGAGAGGATGTGGGCGCTGCGGGGAAGGCGGTAGCTGTGGATCCACGACGCCACGACCGGGCCGGAGATCCCGACGGCACCTTGGAGCGCACCCGCGACGGTGCCGACCGCCGGTGCGAGTCGCCGTGACCGATCGGCCGGCACCGAGAAGTCAGGCTTCGCAAAGTACGTCGCCACGTACACGGCGACGACGACGACGAGCAGGACGATGAGCGGTTCGTCGGGAACCGACACGAGGATCAGCGTCCCGGCGATGGCGCCGACGAAGCCAGCCGCACCGAGGATCGGCAAGTCTCGGGTGTCGCTCCAGCTCGCTCGCTCCGACCACGCGAGCGCCGCGTTGAGCGCGAGGTTCGGGAGTGCCGTGACCGCGACCGCTGTCTCGATGTCGGCGGCGGCCGTGATGGCCGGGATGGCCACGAGTGGGAGCCCCAGCCCGCTGACGCTCTTCAGGAGCGCTCCGACGACCACGGCGGTGAGGGCGACGATGACGACCGTGGTGCTCACGACGCCGCTCCCCCGCTGATCGCCCGCCACGTGCCGAGTGGCGTCACCTCGTCGGCGACGGCGAGGGCCGTGCCGAGCGCGGCGAGCATGAGCGGGTACTCGGCACCGTCATGCTGGCTCCAATAGCCGTTGCGCGCCTTCACACCGCTGGCGACGATCATCGTGCCGGCGGCGGCCGTCGGCCCGAGCCACGACCTCGGAGCGGCCACCATCAGCGCAGCCGCTCCGACCTGCACCACCCCGGCGACCACCGCCGTCGCCGTCCCGCCGCCCAGGCCCTCCTCCCGCAGGATCTCGCCGGACCGGCGCGGAC
>JBCCTP010000399.1:0-4741 GCA_039198505.1 Actinomycetota bacterium
AGATCGTCGGTGTCCTCGGGTCGCTCGGGGAGCACGAAGTAGCGAACCTCCGACGACGAGTCCCAGACCTTGACGTCGACGTCGAGCGGGAGATCGCAGCCCATCTCGGAGAGAACGGCGCGGGGTTCGCGGACCACTCGTGACCGGTAGGCGAGCGACTTGTACCAGGCCGGCGGGAGCCCGAGCAGGCCCCACGGGTAGCAGGAGCAGAGGGTGCACACGACGACGTTGTGGGTGTCGGCGGTGTTCTCGACCACGACGAGATAGTCGACCTGCGGCCCACCGAGTCCGAGCTCTCCGATGGCGGCGAGTCCGTCGGCGAGGAGTCGGACCTTGAAGTCGGGATCGCTCCATGCGCGTGCGACGACCCGTGAGCCGTGCATCGGTCCGAGTTCGTTCTCGAAGTACGCCAGGGTCGCGTCCACGGCCGCGGGATCGATCAGTCCCTTCTCGATCAGCAACGACTCAATGGCGTCGGCACGGAGTGCCCGCGGATCGTCGTGATGCTCGTCGTGACCGTGACCGTGAGCGTGTTCGTGGCTCATGCGGGCTCCAGATACGGCTCGAACAGATCGACGCTCACCGCATGGTCGCCGTCGCCCCACAGGTCGGCGGCTCGGAACTCGACGGCGTAGACGTACTGGGGATCGGCGCCGCGTCCGTGTGCATGGGAGTCGGGGAAGTCGAAGGCCGGATACCGATGCGTGACGATTCCTCGATGGCCGCGTACGTACTGCGGCAGACGAGTGTGACCGGCGGGGTGGATGTCGCGAGCCCGCACTGCGTGGCCGACGTCGAACCGCGGCGGGCGGTCGACCTCGTGGACGGGTCCACCGTCGGGAGGAACGCTCGGCAATCCGTGCGCTGGCACCGCGCTCGGCCGGGCGTGCGATCCGCCGGAACGTTCGTCGACCTCGTCGCTCGACAGGAGACCGCGGTCGACGAGACGGGTCTCCAGGGCGCCGAGCCACCGACCGAAGTAGTCGGCCGAGAGGTAGAACGACGGGTCGAGGCGCTCGATCGAGTGTCGGAACTCGTCGGTGTTCCCGACGATCCTCACCGACATCGCGAGGCCGAAGGCGGCGCGCTCCCACGGGGCGTGGAACACGACGTCGTCACGCACCATCGGGCCGAAACCCTCCATCCCCCCGAGGTCGTGAATCCCGTCCATCGCTGCCTCCTGAGGTATCGCAACGTACACGCGGCGACCGTGGGGCATCGCAGGGGTGCGCGGTCGGGGAGAATCACGGCATGTCGCGGTCGTACTTCGTCGTCCCGTCGTCGTACGTGCTGCTGCGCCGAGGGACCGAGGTGCTCCTCCAGCTGAGACAGAACACCGGCTACATGGACGGATACTGGGCGTGCGGCGCGGCGGGTCACGTCGAGGCGAACGAGTCGGCGTACGAGGCGGCGGTCAGGGAGAGCCGGGAGGAGCTGGACATCGAGGTCGATGCCGCCGATCTGAACCCCGTGTGCGCGATGCACCGGACCGGCCGGTCGAACGATCCCACGGGCGAGCGAGTCGACTTCTTCTTCACCGTCGATGCGTGGCGGGGAGTGCCGAGGATCGCCGAGCCGTCGAAGGCCGCCGATCTGCGTTGGCACGACCTGTCCGATCTACCGGACGACGTCGTCCCGCACGAACGTGTCGTGCTCGACGGGCTCCGCACCGCCGATCTGCCGTCGATCGTGCAGTTCGGGTTCAACTCGTGAGCGTCAGGAGAGGAGGGCGAGGTCCCGTCGGATGTAGCGCAGGTGCGCCCACTCCTCCTCGAGGATCACCCGAATGCAATCGCCGACGGTGGGGTGCCACTCACCGCCGCCCCAGGGATTGTTGCGCTCCTCGGCGAGCAGATCCGGAGTGACGCCGGCGAGGAAGTCGGTGACCATCTGCTGGCGCCCGGCTCGAACCTCGAGGATCTCGTCGAACGTCGGCACGTCGACCCGGAAGATCGACATGTCGAAGCCCATCTCCGGCGCGCTGGTGAAGATCTGTCCGATCTCGTGGAACGGCTGCTCGATCCTCATGACCCCGCCGCGGAGCCAGGCGTCGGTCGCCAGCACGAGGTGGCGGAGGGTCTGGGCCAGTGACCACTCGTCGTCGACGTGCGCGTCGACCATGTCGTGTGGCGTGTCGGACACGGTCGCCGCCCACGCCGCCCGCACGGCGACCCAGCCGTCGCTCAGCCCCTCGGGCGTCTGCGCATTCTGGAGTTCGCGGCCGGGGAACTGTCGGTTGAGCTCGGCGTCGACCAACGGCACGACGTCGACGCCGTTCACGATGAGGCTGCCGAACAGCAGGTCGTGGCCGTCGATGTCGAGGCCGTTGACGTCGGCGCTGCGCATGGTGACGCCACTGAGGTCACATGCTCGCATCGTGGCTCCCTTGAAGCTGGCCCGCACGAAGGTTGCGCCTTCGAAGTTCTGCGCAGCGGAGTCGGTCGTCATCGTCAGCCGTCCAGTTCTCGCTGCATGGTGTGGTACCCGGATGCTCCGGTGAGGGATTCGAACTCGGGATCGGTCGTGGTGGCGATGACGTGGAAGCCCCAGGCCTCGAACCTCTCGCGTGCCGGGTTGGTGGTCAGCGTCTGAAGACCGAGGGATGTGAAACCATCGTTCGAAGCGGACCCCGCGATGTGATTCATCAACGCCGATCCGACGCCGGCGCCGCGATGCTCGGGACGGACGTGGATCTCGGAGACGCGCAGACAGCCGGATGGGTACGAGGCTTGGACCCGGGCCTGTGCCGCAAGGCGAGGCCCGAGAACGGACTGGAAGTCGGGGCCGTAGAGCCGATGCGCGAGATCGATCATGTCCGGCGTGAACGCCATCGACGCCTCGCCCACCTGGACCATGCCGCCCACCGCACCGTCGAGGTCGGCGACGGTCGTGGACCGCCAACTCTCGGTGCTGGCGATCATCACCCGGTTGAGCTCCAGGGCATCCTCGACTCCGTCGAGCGCGAACAGTCTCATCGCCGCAACCGTCGACGCCTGCGTGGGGTCGCCGACCACGAGCGTGGCCAGGTCTCCGATGTCGTCGACCGACGCCGGTCTCAACTCCATCAGCCGCGGACACTATCCGGTCACGAAACGGGCTGGCGGCGTCCCGCCCGGGGGTCGGCTGTCGGCAAGCGCACTCCGAGCTTGACGTCCTGAGAAGCGGGTCACCCGCCTGCGCGATGTGCGTCGTCCGATCGGACGGGCATCGTTTCGTGATCCGCCGGAGCGAACTGCGCGTGCTCTCGTCCCGACGTCCCGCTCGACGCTCAGCTGGTCTCGTCGAGGACGGGCCGCAGTGCTGTCTCGTCGAACCCGTATGAGCGCATCATCGACAGGTGCTCGTCGGTCCCGAGTGTCTCGCCGAGTTGCTGGTCGAACGCGTCGGCGAGCCCGTGCGAGTCCAGACTGAACGAGAACGCGCCGAGCGCCAGGCCGCCACGCTCGCTGGCCCGCTCATCGGGAACGGATCGCAGTCGCGGATCGCCGAGCCGAGCCACGTACGCAGCGTTGCCGGGGGCGGTACTGACCGACGCGTCGACCTCGCCGTCCAGAACGGCCCGCGCTGCGGTGTCCTGGTCGTGGAACTCGACGATCCGATCTGTGGGCGTGCCGACGCGGAGCGCCGTGGCGAGCTGGATCTGTCCCGTCACGGCAGCGAGCCGGATCGAGTCGTCGGCTGCGATGGCCTCGTAGCTGGCGAAGCCGCGGTCGTCGTCGGAGCGGACGATGAAGCTGTCGATCGCAGCCCACACGGGTCGGCTGTACCTCACGAGCTTCGCACGCTCCGGAGTGATGAACATCGGTGTGTTCAGGTGCCACCGCCGCGTGCGCACTCCATCGATGAGCTCGCCGAAGGTGGTCAGCGTGTACTCGATCTCGGAGACACCCAGAGCGCCGAGCACCGTGGTCGTGAGTTCGATGTCGCATCCCGTCGGAGTCGAACCGGGAACCGGCATGAAGTACGGCGGCTCGTCGAGGTAGGCCACCACGCATCGGGCTCGCCACGACTCCGGATCAACCACACGTCGAACCTACGGGCTTCGACGATCTCGCGCGCCCGGCCGAGCGCGTGTCTTGCGTGCGGTGAGGTGGAAGCGGTCGCTCGTGTACGGGCGGGACACGAACGGCGGCGTGGCGAACGTGGCGGTTCCGTCGAGTTCGATTCGATCGACGACGAGTCCGACCGCATCGAGTTGCTCGGCCAGCGCGTCGAGATCGAAGCCGTAGACGGGTTCGCCGGGACGACCAGCGGAGCGCAGCTCGGCGTCGAGCGATGCGGCTTCGTCGCTGTCGAGGGCGACCCCGTCGATGATCGACACGTGTGCGCCGTCACGCAGGACGCATGCGATCTCCGCGATCGCTCGCTCGATCGGCACGAGGTGATGGAGCACCGCGCGCAGCGAGATCGAGTCGACCGAGCCGCTGCGGAACGGCAGCGACATCGCATCGGAACACACCACGATCGACGCAGTCGCGGCTCGACGGACGCTTCGGAGGGCCTCGAGGTCGACGTCGACGCCGATCGGCACCGTTGCCGACGACGCTGTCGGTGGCATCGAGCCGCAACCGAGCTCGATCGAGCACCCTCCGCTCAGGGTCGGCATCACCTCATGATGACACCGGCACCGCTGGCGACGAGCCAAGCGATGTGGGCCTGGTGAGTTCGTCGGCGCACGACCACGAGGTCGCACGCGGCGGCGGCCGGATCTGTGTCTCGACGATGCTGTCGGATGTGAGCG
>JBCCTP010000400.1:0-4714 GCA_039198505.1 Actinomycetota bacterium
ATCGCCGACGCGATCCGTCGGTCCGACCGTCGAGCGTCTCGACGACGAGGTGATCGAGCGCTCCGTGAGGGATGCCCAGCACGATCACGGTGGCCAACGCCACGGCGACCGCGACCGGGTCGGGCACCGACCACACCGCCGAGATCGACGCCACCAACGCCGTCGCGGGCAACGCAGACCGGAGCACCGCAGTGGCGTCGTGGCCGCCGACGTCGTCCGGTGCCTCGATGATCGCTGTCACGATGCAGGAGCGATGCGAACGGGTCGGTTGATCGATGCCGTTGCACCGCGACAGAGTTCGGAGACGGCGGCGCGCAGGAACGGCGGCCACGGGAGCCGTGCGAGCATGCGCGCATCGGCGCTCAGCGTCGACCTCTCGTCGAGGAAGGTCAACACGTCGTCGACCGACGAGGACCGGAACAGCCGGTCGAAGACGGCTCGCCCGTGCTCGGGACGGTGGTGGAGCACGTTGAGCAAGGTCCGATCGGCGAATCGGTAGCGGGGCGGAGCAGGGGGCAACGGTGCGGGACGTCCACCGTGGGCCCAGGCGGCGACGAGGTGTCGGCTCTGCGCGTGGATGCGCTGGAACGTGTACCCGGTGGTCGGCTTCGTCATCCCACCGACCGTGCCGAGATTCCACACATGGTGACCCCATCGTTGACCGATCGGGCGGTCTTCCATCGGGATCGATCCGTGCTCGGTCCGCACGACGTCGAACTGGCCCGCCCCCATCTGATCGAGACGGCGTGCGACGAGGTCGCCGTGGAACGACGACGATCGCGGCCGCGCCGAGAACATCGTGTGTTCGACGAGTGCGCGATCCGGAGCCTCGGGAAGGACGTAGAAGAAGGCGACCCCGTCGTGCTGATCGGTGTCGAAGTCCATCAGAGTGACGACGTCCGGCTCGAAGATCGGCCGCTCGGTCCGCACCTCCCATCCGGCGAAGTGCTGACGGAGCGGATGGCGCACCGGAGCGTCACGATCGGACGGAGCGAGCCGCACGCTCTGGAGCACGACCGGCGCCCGCACTTCCCCGTCGGGGAGCACGACGACCCCGCCGTCACGATCGTCTCGGATGTCGACCACGCTCTGCTCGAGGAGCCGGACGTTGGATCGATCGGACGCGAGGTCGAGAACGGCGCGGTCGTAGTCGCGCTGGCGCACCCTCATGTAGCTCCGGGGTCGGCCGGCGTGTGTGCCGAGTCGGTCCGTGCGGCGCCAGCCGGGGAAGCGCACCTCGAGTCGGTCCCACCGGTGGTCGGAGAGGTGCGCGAACGGTGTGCGCTCGTCGCCCCAGAACGACCAGGTGCGCCGGTCGCCCGGCTCGAGGTCCTGGTCGATCACGATGATGCGTCGGTGGGAGGCCGAGCTGTGGAGCACGTGCCACAGCGCACTCAGGCCGGCACCGCCGGCTCCGGCGATGACGAGGTCGGCGTCGAACCTCGTGGAGCGTTTCACCCGTCAGATTTTATCACGCTTTATCATCGATTAATCAGGATGGGGATGGACGATCGGCCCGCAGGTCTGGTTCAGCCCTGGCCCACGCCCTGGACGAGAACCGGGCACGGAGAGTGGCGAACGATGTGGTCCGACGTGGATCCCATGACCGCCCGGCGGAGCCCACCGCGACCGCTCGTCCCGATGACGACCACACTCGCCGAGAGCTCGTCCGCCAACCGGCAGATCGCGGGACCCGTGTCTCCGACGATCGCCATGAACTCGACGTCGTCGAGCTCGAGCGCATCGACGGTCCTGAGCAGGTCGTCGCGCGCTGCGGCGTCGCCGGTGGTCTCGACCACGCCGCCGAAGTCGGCTCGCGAGGTGACGTGGAATCCGTTGCCGGTCGTCGAGTCCGACGACACGGGCGACTCCACCGTTACAACGATCGTCCGGTCCGCCGGCGCGAGGAGCGGGATCGACGCTCGGAGCGCCTCGATCGCCACGTCGGAACCGTCGGTGCACAACAACGTGATCCGTTCCACGGGCTCAGTCTGGCCGACCGGGTGAGACGACTCCGATCGCGCTCCCCCGGCGCACGACCGGCCGGGGTGTCCCGATCGGGTACGACCACGGGCGGTAGCGTTCCGGCGTGTCCGTCCAGGCGTGGTTTTCGAACGACGAGCTCGAAATCGAGCCCGGCGAGACCGTGCACCTGAAGCTGTCGGTGCAGAACCTCGCGGAGAGCACGCAGAACTACACGATCGTCCCGAGCGGACTCACGGCCAACTGGGTCACGGTGCACCGGGCGAACGTGACGCTCTTCGCCGGTTCGAACGACGTCATCGACGTCGAGATCAGCCCGCCGCAGTTGCCGTCCACCACGGCGGGCCCGTCGGTCGTCGGCGTGCGGGTCATCCCGTCCGACCATCCCGACGAGACCGTCGTCGCCGAGACGACCCTCGACGTCCGGGCGTTCGACGACCGGCGCATCGTGTCGCTCCAGCCGGTCATCCGCGCCCGGCACCGGGCCGACTTCGAGTTCATGGTCGAGAACCACGGCAATGGGCTCGCGTCGTGCCGGATGCGGCTCATCGATCCGAGCAACCGCGTCGACGGTCGCTTCGATCCGCCGGCGGTCGGCGTCGCTCCTGCGGGGGCGAGCCTGGTCCGACTCAAGGCGAAGGCCCGCCGAGGCGTGTTCCGCCGAACGGCGCGGACTCTCGAGTTCGAGGTCGAGGCCGAACAACCGGGCCACGACCCTGCCTCGACATCGCTGTCCATCGTCCAGCCGCCCACCATTCCCGGGGCCGCCATCGGGCGGCTCGCGGCGCTGGCCGCACTCGTCGGTGCCGTCGTGTTCGCGTGGTTCGGAGTCGTCCGCCCCGAGATCCGCGACGCCGCCGCCGACCGCGTCGACCAGCGGCTCGAGCGGTTCGAGGCCACGGCCGACGAGCTCCGCGAACTCGGCGACGAGACGGTGCCGACCACCACGATCCTCGTCGAGGACGAGAGCGGCCCCGACGCCGACGAGGGCGAGCCCGCGTTCGAGCGGCTCACGGTGACCCCCGACTTCACCGAGACGGCGAGCGAGGCGTTCACCGTTCCCGACGGTCAGCTGTTCGACCTCTCCGAACTCCGCGTCGAGAACCGCAACAACGACGCGGGCATCGCCGCACTCGCCATCAACGGGGTCGACGCGTTCACCTGGAACCTGGCGAACATCCGCGGGTCGGTCTTCGAGCCGAGCCTCGTGCCGATCCGACTCGAGCCGGGCGACAACGTCACCTTCACCGTCACGTGCGCCACCGTCGGGAACCCCGCCTCCGGCTCCTGCGTCAACGCCGTCAACATCGGCGGCCGCACCATCGAGATCGACGAGATCTGACCCGGGCGACAGCGGACACTGTCCGCATCTGGCCCGAGCGGAAGCGGACAGTCGACCGACCGGGAGTGTTCCGTTGACCCCTGGGGTCGAGGGAACAGTTCCTACCCGAGGCCGAAGCCGGGGAGGCCGACCTGGGTCTGCTGCGTGGGGGCCTGGATCACGTCGATCGGCGCGCTGGCGGCGGCGCCGTTCTCGGACTGCACGACGATCCGTCGGGACCCGCCGCGCTCGTCGGGTCCGACGGGCACGGGAACGGCGAAGGCGCCCTGCTCGTCGGTCGTGACCGTGATCGTGTCGCCGGGGGCGTCGCCGAAGACGACGATGACCTCGGTGTTGGGCGGGTACTTCTCGCCGGTCGCCCAGACCGCACCACCGGCTTCGACCTCCTCGGCGCCGAGGGCCACCTCGGGAGCGAACTCGCCGTCGCCGGCCATGATGGCGGTCGTGTACTGACCGGTCACCGTCGAGAGTTCGAGCAGCGCCGTGCGCCGGCCCGCATCGCTCGGGGTGAACGTCACGCCGACCGAACATGCGGCTCGCGGGTTGAGCGGCCGGTCGACGCACGCATTGGTGGTGATCTCGAAGTCGTCGGCGTGGTCGCCGGTGATCTCGAAGCTGCCCACCTCGCTGGCGAGGATCGACACGTTGGTGACGTCGACCTGGCGTTCCACGCCCGACTGGCCGACCTCGACGGTCGGGAAGTCGATGCCGGCCGGGAGGATCCGAAGGACCGGCTCGCCGCCCTCACCGGCGAGCGACCCGCTGACCTCGACGGCACCGAAGCCCTCTTCGAAGACGGTGAGGGTCGCCGTGTCGGAGCCGGTCGATGTCGGCCGGTACCGAACGGCGATCGTGCAACTCCCACCGGCCGGAACCGCTGCGCCGAGAAGGCACGTGTTCTGCGGCGACTCCCGGTTGATCGAGAACTCCGGGTCGTCGACCCGGGCGTCGACGGGGCGGAACGTGGCGGGCCCGTCGTTGATGACGGCCACGTACCACTCGTCGCTCTCGACCCCGACGAGGGTGGTGCCGAGATCGGCTCCCTCGAGGCTGAGTCGTGGCGGCGACGTGCGAGCCACGATCCGACGTTCGTTCGACGCCGGCTCACCGAGCAGGTCGCCGCCGGCGGACGTGTCGAAGACGACGGTCCGGCCGGTGTCGTCGAGGTCGGGATGTGCGTGCACGCCGGCGGTCGGCAGCACGCCGTCGGCCGCGGCCGTGAGTCGGTCGAGCCGATCGCGGGAGAGCGTCGCGAGGAGGATCTCTCCGTCATCGCCGGCGCCCATCGCGGGCGACTCGATGAGTTGGAGCTCGCTCGCCTTGGTGACGAAGGCGATCAGGTCGCCGTCACCGGCCACGACCGGCTGTGACGACGGCGCTACGCCCGCG
>JBCCTP010000401.1:0-4699 GCA_039198505.1 Actinomycetota bacterium
CCCGAAGGGACTCGCCGAACACCTCCCGATCCACGCCGAGGGTCGGCTCACCAGCCCGACGCTCGACGGGGCAGCGGTCGACTGGGACACGGCGGTCGACGCGATGCTCGGCCGCTTCGGGGCGGCGGTCGACCAGCACGGTCCCGATGCCGTCGCGATCATCGGCACCGGCCAGCTGCTGACCGAGGAGTTCTACTCCCTCGGCAAGCTCGCCCGACTCGGGCTGGGCGTGCGGCACAGCGACGGCAACACCACCCTCTGCATGACGAGCGCCGTCTCCGGCTACAAGGCCACGTTCGGCAGCGACGGCCCACCGTCGTCGTATGCCGATCTCGAACTCGCCGACTGCCTCCTTCTCGTCGGCGCGAACGTGGCCGACAATCACCCACTCCTGACGCCGCGGGTGCTGAGCAACGAGCACGGAGTCGTCGTGGCCGTCGACCCGCGCGTCACCAAGACGACCATGCTCGCCGACCTCCACGTCCCGTTGCGGCCGCGATCCGACGTGCCGTTCCTCAACGGACTGATCCGCCAGGTGATCGTCGACGATCTCGTCGACTCGGCGTTCGTCGAGGAGTCGACCGCCGGCTTCGACGCGGTCCGTGACCACGTCATGGCGTTCACGCCCGACGTCGTCGCGACCGAGTGTGGGATCCCCGCTGGTGACGTCGTGCGCGTGGCTCGGGCGTTCGCCACCGCCGAGCGGGGAATGATCGCGTGGACGATGGGCGTGAACCACTCCGAGCAGGGAACCGACACCGTCGCCACGATCAACACGCTGTGCGCGATCACCGGCAACATCGGCCGACCCGGAACCGGGCCGATGTCGATCACCGGCCAGTGCAATGCGATGGGGACGCGCGAGACCGGATTCACCGCCTCGATGCCGGGCTACCGGCGGTACGACGACGAGGCGCATCGCGCCGAGTTGGCCGAACTGTGGGGTGTGGCCGTCGACCGGATGCCGACCGAGCGCGGGCGTGCCTATCCGGACATCGTCGACGGAGTGCTCGATGGCACGATCCGAGCCCTGTGGGTGATCGGGACCAATCCGCTGGTGTCGTTCCCGAACCGAGAGCGGACCGAACGGGCATTCCGCGAACTCGACGTCTTGGTGGTCCAGGACTCGTTCGCGACACCGACCACCGCGATCGCGGACATCGTCCTTCCGGCCGCGACCTGGGGCGAGAAGGACGGGACCTACACGAACTCCGAACGTCGAGTGTCGCGTGCCCGCGCCGCAGTGCCTCCTCCCGGTGTGGCCGAGCCCGACTTCGACATCTTCCTGCGCGTGGCGGGTGCCGCAGGGGTACGCGACGAGGTGTTCCCGGGCTGGAAGGTGCCCGAAGACGCCTATGTGGAATGGCGCCGGGTGTCGGCGGGCCGACCGTGCGACCACAGTGCGATCAGCTACGAACTCATCGACGAGCTCGGAGGAGTGCAGTGGCCATGCACCGGCGCGACTCCGACCGGGACCGAGCGTCTCTACGCCGACGGTCGGTTTCATCACGAGGACGGGCGTGCCCATCTCCAGACCGTCGACCCCGAACCGTTCGGCGACCAGCCCGACGACGAGTTCCCGTTGGTGCTCAACACCGGCCGGACCGTCGAGCACTGGCACACCCGGACCAAGACCGGTCGGGCAGCGGTGCTCGAGGCGCTGGTTCCCGAGGCGTGGGTGTCGGTCAATCCCGCAGACGCCGGGTCGCTCGGCGTCCGCTCGGGTCACCGAGTTCGGTTGGTGAGCCGGCGGGGGAGCGTCGACGACGTGCTCGTCCGCGTCACCGAGACGGTGCGGACCGGCGAGGTCTTCGTCCCGATGCACTTCGACGAGGCGTGCGTGAATCGTCTGACCGTCGACGCCTTCGACCCCGTCTCACGGGAGCCGAACTACAAGCAGTGCGCGATCCGCATCGACCCGTCTTGATCGTTCCGTCGACCCCGGGACTCGACGGAACAGTGGACCTGGGCGGAAGCGGACAGTGTCCGGATCTGGCCCGGGCGCAGGCGGACAGATAGCTAGCCAGCCAGGATGTGGTCGAGGCGGAGGTCGGGTTCGACGTCTTCGAGGCGCTGAAGCGCGTACTTGTTCTCGAAGAGGGCGACCAGCGCGCCGTCGGTCCGCTGCAGGATCCGCACGCCCGCCTTCTCCCGGAGTACGTCGGCCGACTCGGCGTCGGTGATGCGGATCGCCTGGTACGGCGCACCCGACAGCTCACACGGCGCGTTGAACTCGACGTCGAGCCGGTTGGCGAACACGTCGAACTGCAGCTGACCGACCGCAGCGAGCACCGGTGACGCCTCGCCCCAGTCCGGATCGCGCAGCACCTGCACGACGCCTTCCTCGCCGAGCTGGTCGAGTCCCTTGCGGAACTGCTTGACCTTGCCGGTGTCCTGCGGCCGGGCGGTCGCGAACACCTCGGGCGAGAACTGCGGCAGCTTCGGGAACTCGACGGCCGGACCGCCCTCGTCGAACAGCGTGTCACCGATGTTCAACCCGGTCGCATTGACCAGACCCACGACGTCGCCGGGGAACGCCTCGTCGATGGTGGTCCGCTCCGCGCCGAACACGGTGGACGCGTACTTGGTGGCGAACGGCTTGCCGGTCCGCCCGCACGTGAGCACCATGCCGCGGTCGAACTTGCCCGAGCAGATGCGGGCGAACGCGATGCGGTCGCGATGGTTGCGGTCCATGTTGGCCTGGACCTTGAACACGAACGCCGACGTCGGCTCGTCGAGGTGCCGCGGCTTGCCGTCGACGTCGACCCGCGGCTCGGGTGCAGGAGCGAGGTCGACGATGGCGTCGAGCAGGTGACGCACGCCGAAGTTCGTGAGCGCCGATCCGGCGAAGACCGGCGTCGACTCGCCGGCACGGAACGAGGCGAGGTCGACGTCGGCCTCCATGGCCGTGAGCAGCTCGGCCTCCTCGACGCACTTCTCCCAGGCGGCACCCTCCTCGTCGGCGGCGCGCTCGGCCGGCACGTCCTCCTCGGGCGCGATCTGGCTGCCGCGGGCGGTGCGGGTGAAGCGGGTGAACACGTCGGTGCGGCGATCGAGCACACCGCGCAGATCGCCGTGCGATCCGACCGGCCAGGTCGCCGGAGTCGGTCGCAGGCCGATCTGGTCCTCGATCTGGTCGAGCAGCTCGAGCGGCTCGAGTCCCGGCCGGTCGAGTTTGTTCAGGAACGTCAGGACCGGCAGCTCACGGCTGCGGCACACCTCGAACAGCTTGAGCGTCTGTGGCTCGATGCCTTTCGCGGAGTCGAGGACCATCACCACGGCGTCGACCGCCGACAACACGCGGTACGTGTCCTCGGAGAAGTCGCGGTGGCCGGGCGTGTCGAGGAGGTTCAGCTCCTGCTCGCGATACGGGAAGTTCAGCGCCGTCGAGGTGATCGAGATGCCGCGGGTCTGCTCCATCTCCATCCAGTCGGAGGTGGCCGAGCGCCGGTCCTCCCGGGCCTTCACGGCGCCACCGGACTGGATCGCACCGGCGTACAGCAGGAACTTCTCGGTGAGCGTGGTCTTGCCGGCGTCGGGGTGCGAGATGATCGCGAAGGTCCGCCGTCGTTCTGCTTCCTCGATCACCTGCGCCGACACGGCATCCCACGCTACCGACGGCTCGATCGGCCGGTGACGGGTCGATCAGCCGAGGTCGCGGAGCCAGTCGGTCGGTCCGATGGCGAAGTGTGGCTCGAGCGTCGGATCGAGCAGTCGGATCACGGTGCGCAGGTCCTCGAGGTCGAGCGATGCCCCGATCCGCGTGGGCTGCGGCACGCCGTCGGCATCGACCCGGTGATGGTGGAGGAACGTCGCAGCGGCGTACGGGGGCTCGTCGTCGTCGTCGCCCGAGGTGTCGCCCGTCTCGGGATCGAGGTTCGCCCCGATGACCACCGCGTGTGCGTACATGTCCCCGAACTCGTGGAGCGCCTCGTCGGGCTCGGCGCAGTCGGGGTCGTTGACGAGCTCGTTGTAGTCGTCGTCGCCGGGTGTGCTCCCCCAGCAGTCGTCGGGGTGGACGTCGCGGTAGGCCAGCGCGGACCGGGCACCCGGGTCGCTCTGGTTGCCGAACGCGTTCACGCGCTCGCCGTCCCAGGCGTCGACGGCGCCGAGCGGGAACACGCCGGCGGGTGTCGTCTCGTCGCCGAACCGGCGGTCTTCGAGCGGGCTCGTCCCGAGGCGAGCGAGCCGGGTGGTGAGCGGCTCGGTCTGGCAGATCCACCCGTCGTCGCGTCGGGTGGCGACGACGGTGTCGCCGACGGAGTCGTCGAACGTGCCGGTCGAGATGACCACGAACTGCCCCACCTCGGGGCGCTGGTCCGACAGCGCGGTGACCGTCTCGAGGTCGCACCGATCGACCGACTCCGCCTCCCACGACACGCCACGGACGGCTCGGCTCGCCACGTCGACCGACTCGACGAGTTCGAGCGTGCGCCCTCCACCCGAGGACGTGGGCCCGACGAGGGCGACCAGGATCACGACGACGGCCAGGCCGTACCGGACCTTGTCGCTCGGGGACATGCCGACAGTCTGTGCGCTCGATCAGCCCGGGTCGAGGACCAGGTCGAGGCGGAGGTCGTCGCCGAGGCGGGTCACGTCGGCGAAGCGGCCTTTCGTGACGCCCTCGATCGTCTCGGCGCCGAGGCCCACGAACATCGGGCGGGCGTCGTCGCCACCGAACAGGCTCGGCGCGACGTAG
>JBCCTP010000402.1:0-4685 GCA_039198505.1 Actinomycetota bacterium
CGGTGGCGCGAGCAGGTCCCGAACGACACGGTCGCCGTCGCCGACACCACACACACGTCGGTCCGTCCCGCTCGAGGATGACCTCCATCCGACCGCGACGATCGAGCACCGGTCCGTCGACGCGACGGGGCGGCTCGGGGCCCGTGGTGCGGCGACGGCGACGGCGACCGTGTCGTTCGGGACCTGCTCGCGCCACCGGCGAGAATGCTCACATGGCCGGACGGTTCGCGCCATCACCGACCGGTGATCTGCACCTCGGCAACCTTCGCACCGCCGCCATCGCCTGGCTCCTCGCCCGGTCGACGGGGCGCGAGTTCCTCGTGCGCATGGAGGACCTCGACCGGGTCACCTCGTCGACCGAGCACGAGGCGCGTCAGCTCCGCGACCTCGCAGCCATCGGCGTCGACCACGACGGCGACGTCGTCCGACAGAGCGAACGTTTCGATCTCTACGAGGACGCGATCGATCAACTCGCGCAGCGGGGCCTGGTGTTCGAGTGCTTCTGCACGCGCAAGGAGATCCGCGCCGAGATCGACGCTGCCCCGAGCGCTCCCCACCTCCCGCCCGGTGCGTATCCCGGCACGTGCCGCGAGTTGACGGAGGCCGACCGGCGCCGACACCTCGACGACGGACGTCGACCTGCGCTCCGTCTCCGATCCCCCGACATGAGCACGGACGACCCGTCGTCCACCACGGTGACGGTCGACGATCTCGTCGTCGGGTCGACCACCGGTGGTCTCGACGACGTCGTCCTCCGCCGCAACGACGGGGTCCCCGCGTACAACCTCGCCGTCGTGATCGACGACGCTGCTCAGGGGGTCACCCAGGTCGTCCGCGGCGACGATCTGTTGTCGTCGACACCACGCCAGGTCCACCTCCAGCGCCTCCTCGGCCTGCCGACACCCGAGTACGCCCACGTGCCGCTGGCCGTCGGTCGCGACGGAGACCGGCTGGCCAAACGCCACGGGGCGATCAGTCTGCGCCAGCTCGTCGATGGGCGACATCGCCACGTCGACGACATCGTGGCCGGGATCGTCGGTTCGCTGGGTGACGCGGTCCGACCCGAGCCGGGCGTGGCCCGACTCGTCGACCTCGTCCACACGTTCGACCTCGACCGCCTGCCGCGAACACCCTGGGTGGTCGACCCGGAGGAATGACGGGCGGCAGCGGAACCGCCGCGGTCTCGATCTCGCCACTTCATGACGACTCGCGGACAATCGGTCCGACACCGGTCGAGATCCCGCACACGCTGGGACGACGTAGATAGTGTCGCCCGACGTGGGAGGGGATGATCGGCGCCAGGCCACGGTCGGCTGCGCCGTCGTGTTCGGCCTTGCGGTCCTCGTCGGCTGCTCCTCCGCGATCACCGGCGGGAACGCCGACGGTGGTGGCGCCGAAGGTGCCGCAGCGGCCGCGAGCACCGCCACCACCACGGCGCCGCCGACCACACAGCCGGCCACCACGACGACGACCACCACGTCGACCACGACCACGACGTCCACCACGACGACGACCACGACCACGACCACGACCACGCTGCCGGAGGTCGATGCGGTCGCCGAGCCGTTCGCCGCGATCGGATCATCGAGCGGCGGCGAAGCGGCGCGGGTGCAGGAGCGACTGCTCGAGCTGGGCTTCTGGGTGCAGTCGACCGACGGCGACTTCGGGCTCACCACGCGACAGGCCGTGATGGCCTTCCAGAAGTACATGGGGTTCCCCGACCCCGACGGCCGGGTCGACGAGCAGACGGCGGCGGCTCTCACCACCGAGACCGTTCGCCCTCACGCCCGAGCCGACTCCGGGACCCTCGTCGAGGTCGACAAGGGCAAGCAGCTCCTCTACTTCGTCGTCGACGGCCGCACCGAGTGGATCCTCAACGCGTCCACCGGCAACGGCGAGCAGTACACCGAACCCGACCAGAACACTCCGGGCGAGATCATCACCGGGTGGTCGATCACGCCGAGCGGGCTGCACGAGGTCGACCGGGAACGACCCGAGGGCTGGTGGGAAGGCGACCTCGGCGAGATCTACCGACCGAAGTACTTCATCGGCGGCGTCGCCGTGCACGGGTCGAACAGCATCCCCAACTACCCGGCGTCGCACGGTTGCGTCCGGGTGAGCGTCCCGGCCATGGACTGGATCTGGGACCTCGGCCTGATGCCCCTCGACACCCCGGTCTGGGTCCACGACGGCGCCTGAACCGGCGAGTCGACGCGGCCCTGCGTCCCGAGTGGTGTCCGGCACCAGGTGCGACGGTCCCGCACCAGATGGGACGGTCCCGATCGACGATGACAGGATGCGTCGATGATTCCGGTCGTGGGTGAGGGTCGGCTCTGGGAGGATCCGGAGGTCACGGCGCTCCGCCGCTTGCCGATGGGGAACGTGGGCGTCGGCTTCGACGACGTCGACGACGCGCGGGCGAGCGAACCGACGGGCGTCCGCTCGAGCCGGTGGCGACGCGACCTCGGCGGCCGTTGGCGCTTCCGCCTGTTCGCCCACCCCGATCGGGTGCCCGCCTCGGCGGTCACCGACGCCGTTCCGTCCGACGACCCCGGTTGGACGACCGTCGCCGTGCCCGGCAACTGGACGCTCCAGGACGTCGTCGACGATGACGGCGGGGCCGACCTCCCGCAGTACCTCAACATCCGGATGCCGTTCCCCGGCCCACCTCCGGCACTGCCGGAGCGTGTACCGACCGGCGTGTACCGACGATCGATCAAGGTGCCGCCGGCCTGGACCCGCAACGGTCGGCGGGTGATCGTGCACGTCGGCGGTGCCGAGAGCGTCCACGCCGTGTACCTCAACGGCGAGTTCGTGGGATACGGCACCGACAGTCGGCTCCCGAGTGAGTACGACGTCACCGAACACGCTCGGACCGGCGACAACGACCTCGCGATCGTCGTCGTGAAGTTCAGCGCCCACAGCTACATCGAGGACCAGGACCAGTGGTGGATGGCGGGACTGCACCGCGAGGTCGCCGTCGAATCGCGACCGGCCTCGCGAATCACGTCGGTCGACTGCGACGCCGGGTACGTCCCCCAGACCGGCGCAGGTCACCTTCGGGTCCGGACGACCGTGGGCGCGCACGACGCGCCGCCGGCCGGATGGTCGGTCCGGACCCACGTCGAGACGATGCGGGGTCGTCGACTCGCTCGACCGACGACGGTCGACGTCCCGCACGAGCATCGGATGCCGTACCTCTTCGACGGTCACGTGGCCGACACGTCATTCGACATCGCGTCGGTCGCGCCGTGGTCGGCCGAGATCCCGACCCGCCACCGGGTGGTCGTCGAGCTCCTCGACGCCGCCGGTGCGGTCGTCGACGTCCAGCGTCAGATCGTCGGGTTCCGCTCGATCGAGATCCGCGACCGGCGATTCCTGGTGAACGGCCAGCCGATCTGGTTCTTCGGCGTCAACCGGCACGATCATCACCCCGCACGGGGGAAGGCGGTGACCGTCGACGACATGCGCGACGACCTCCTCGCGATGAAGCGACACAACATCAACGCCGTGCGCACCGCGCACTACCCGAACGACTCGCGCCTGTACGACCTCGCCGACGAACTCGGCCTCTACGTCGTCGACGAGGCCAACATCGAGAGTCACGCCTACAACACGAGCCTGTGTCACGACCCCCGCTACCGGTCTGCGTGGGTCGAGCGGCCGACGCGCATGGTCCAGCGCGACCGGAACCATCCGTCGATCGTGATGTGGTCGCTCGGCAACGAGTCGGGCTACGGAGAGAACCACGACGGGGCGGCGAGCGCGATCCGCACGATCGACCCGACCCGGCCGCTGCACTACGAGGGAGCGGTCTTCCACGCCGGGTGGATCGCGAGTGACACGACCGACGGTGGCCGACCCGCGTCCGACGTGGTCTGTCCGATGTACCCGACGATCGACGCCATCCGCGAGTACGGCCAGGCGGGTGATCCGCACGGCGGCGCCGACCCGGGAGCCGACCGGCCGCTGATCATGTGCGAGTACAGCCATGCGATGGGCAACTCGAACGGGTCGCTCGCCGACTACTGGGACGTGATCACGTCGACCGACGGCCTGCAGGGCGGCTTCATCTGGGAGTGGAAGGATCACGGCATCAGGACCCGCCTGCCGAGTGGGAAGCGTGGGCTCGCGCACGGCGGTCAGTTCGGCGAGGACGCCCACGACGGGAACTTCGTGGCCGACGGTCTGATGTCGGCCGACCTGGTTCCGCACCCGGCGATGCAGGAGGTCGCCTGGGTCCACCGCCCCGTGGTCGTGACCGACGCCGGGCGAGGGCGACTCCGCATCGAGAACCGCCGGTTCTTCTCGGGGACCGACGACCTGGCGGCGACGTGGGAGCTGCTGGTCGACGGCACCGTCGTCGACGCGGGCGACTGGTACGTCGATCCGATCGGACCGGCCGAGACGATCACCCGTCCGCTGCCGGTCGACCGCCCGGGGCGCGGCGTGCCCGACGCGCACCTGACCATCCGCTGGACCCAGCGTCGGGCGACACCGTGGGCTCCGGCCGGACACCTCGTCGCCTGGGACCAGGTCGAGCTCCGCGCACCCAGCCGCCGCACCTCGCCCCCCGAAACAGCACATCCGGTGCCGGGTCCGAAACGTGCTGTTTCGACGATCGTGCCCGAGCTCGTCATCGTGCGTGCGCCGGTCGACAACGACGGGTTCAAGCTGATGCCCGA
>JBCCTP010000403.1:0-4657 GCA_039198505.1 Actinomycetota bacterium
GCATCTCGCTCACAGGTGTGTTGCGGATTGCCTCTACCCCTCGCCAAGCCAATAAGTGGCGCAAACTTGCAGGGGTGACATGGTTAGACCCTCAGCAATTGCCCAGTAGGCCGAACCAGGCGATGTGGATCGCGGCCGTCGGCGACTCGTTCCGACACCTCTGACCCCGCACACGTTGGGGCGGGCGTCGCGGCCAGGTCTACCCTCTGGGCGATGTTCGGCACACTTCACTCGCGCCGCCGGTCCCCGGTTGCGGCCCTCGGCGTCGCAACGGCTCTGGTGCTCGCCGCCTGCGGCTCCGACGCCAGCTCCGATGACGCCGATGACCCCTCGGCGACGGAAGCGGCGGCGTCCGACACGTCGAGCGACGACAGCGAGGTCCCGACGACGCAGGCCCCGGCCGAGCCCGATCCTCCGGCGGTCACCGAACCGACCACCGACACCCCCGCACCGGCCGATACCGATCCGCCGTCCGACACCGAGCCGTCCGACACCGAGCCGTCCGACACCGAGCCGCCTGACACCGAGCCCGAGTTCCCGCGCACCGTCACCCATGCGCTGGGCGAGACGACGATCCCCGAGGCGCCACTGCGGATCGTCGCGCTCGACGGATCTCTCGTCGACGCAGTCCTCGCCCTCGAACTCGACCTCATCGGCTACACCACCTTCCGCGATCCCGAGGGCGACCTCCCCGCGTACTTCGGCGATGCGCTGACCGAGTTCGCCGCCGAGGCCGACTGGGTCGGCGACCTCACCGCGCCCAACCTCGAGGAGATCGCCCTCCTGCAACCCGATCTCATCCTCAGCGCAGCGGTGCGCCACGAGGGGATCTACGACCAGCTGTCGCAGATCGCGCCGACCGTCCTGACCGAGTCGGCCGGCGGCGGCTGGAAGGACAGCATCCGGCTCGCCGCCGAGGCCACCGGTCGCGACGAGCTCGCCGAGACCCTCCTCACCGGCTTCGAGTCCCGAGCGGCAGACCTCGGCGCAGCCATCAACGAGGCGGCCGGCGACCCCGAGATCTCGGTGGTCCGCGTCGTCGACGTGATCCGGCTCTACAACCCCGTGAGCTTCAGCGGCACCGTTCTCGAGGACGCCGGACTCGCGCGCCCCGAGAGCCAACGGAGCACCGACGACTTCATCACGATCATCAGCGAGGAAGAACTCGACCTCGCCGACGGCGACGTCGTGATCTACACCGTGTTCGACGATCCGGCGGTCGAGGACGCCGTGGCCGACCTGCAGGCCGGACCACTGTGGGAGACGCTCGGCGCCGTCCAACGCGGCGACGTGCACCGCGTCTCCGACGAGGAGTGGATGAGTGGCGTCGGTCTCTTCGGCGCCCAGATCATCCTCGACGACCTCGCCGAGATCTTCGGCGTCACGAACTGACGAGCACCCCGACTGACGAAAGGCCACCCGTGTCCGTCATCCAGACGATCCGCCAGAACACCCGGAAGAACACCGCCACCGTCACCGCACTCGAGCGGTTCGGCGACGGGATGCGCCGCATCACCACGTGCATCGAACACCCTCTCGCCGGCTGGACTCCGGGACAGGCGATCGGCGTGATGGTCGATCCCGACGGCGACGGGCTCCGCGACCGCTGGCGCCACTACACCGTGCGCCACCACGACGCCGCGACCGGAACGCTCCAACTCGTCGTCGTCGACCGGGACGACTCGTCACCAGCGGGCCGATGGATGTCCGGACTCGATGTCGACTCCACCTTCACGTTCATGGGACCGGGCGGGAATCCGAAGCTGACCCCGGCCGCGTCCCACTACGTCTTCGTCGGCGACCGGACGAGCGTGGCGTCGATCGGCTCGATGGTCGATGCCCTCAGCGGCACCGGGCCGACGATCGACGTCGTCATCGCCACACCCGACCCGGCCGACGCCGACCTCGGGACGGTCGAGCCGATACCGGTGCGATGGCTCGCCGCCGAGAGCGCCGAGGAGGTCCGCTCGACGATCCTCGATGCGCTCCCCGACCGCGTCCCGTCAGACGCCCGGGCCTACGTCACCGGCGAACTCGAGATGATGCGCGACGTGCGATCCGAGCTCACACGCCGAGGCCTCGCGAAGCGGTCGATCGGCTGTCACGCCCACTGGACGCCGTCGCGACGCGGCATGTGAACGAGCCACGGCCGGGCGGTCAGACGACGGCGACGCCGATGGCGGCGGCGATGACGACCGCGAGTCCGAGCACCATCTGCAGCACCCCGATCACCGCGATCGGCGCCAGCGGCCGGCGTCGTCGCACCGCCTGCACGACCACCACCACGGCCACGGCGACGGCCCCGATCACCAGTCGCTCGTCGACGAGTGCAGCGACGACCGCCACGATGAGCGCTGCGACGTCCGCCCCACGGGTGAGGCGCGGATCAACCGCTCGGTCGTGAAGGCGGTCGATCTGCTCGCGCACGTGCGGGATCGACGTGACGATGCGCGCCACGAGGATCAGCCAGAGCGCAGTCGCGAGCCCGCCCGACCGGCCGTCGGCGATCACGATCGCCGGGGCGACCGCCGCGACCGATGCCGCTCCGGCGACCTCGGGCACCAACCGGCGCCCCCGGGAGCGGACCTCGTACCAGAACTCGATCAGCACGATCGGGACGACCGCCGCGAGTGGGATCCACCACCGGTCGTCGCCGGCCAGCACGACAGTTCCGGCGACGAGGCCGGCGAGGACCGCGCCTTCCGCGACGACCACGCGGCGAGCGAGACGCGTCCGCTCGAGGTCTCGACCGCGCCGCCGATCGACCAGGGCCAGCTTGAGCGGGGTCCGGAGCAGGAACGCCGCGAACGCTGCGGCGGCCAGACACAGGCCCGCCCAGCTCGGGGCGACGAGCAGTCCGAGGAGGCCGGGTTCGAGTGTGAGACCCCACCCGCCGTGCTCGCTCGGCAGCGCGACCTTGCGGAGCGAGGCGGACGAGGAGTTCGTCGCGGTCGTGTCGGCGGCGGTCATCCCCGCCTCGATCCGACCCGTCGAGACCTCCCCATGGCCGAACAGCCAACCACATTCCCGATGACAGGGCCACCGAACTCGAACGATCTCGACCGACTCCCGACTCCGGCTTCACGACCGTCGTTCATGGCCCATACCGTGGGGGAATGCAGCCAAGCGCCAACGCCAGCAAGTTCTACATCGACGGCCAGTGGGTCGAGCCGTCCACGTCCGAGACCCTCGAGGTCATCAACCCGGCGACCGAATCCCCCATCGGCACGATCGCCCTCGGCGGCCAGGCCGACGTCGACAAGGCGGTCGAGGCCGCCCAGCGCGCCTTCGAGACCTGGTCGCAGACCTCGGTCGAGGAGCGCCTCGCCCTCCTCAACAAGATCACCGAGCTGCTCGGCGCCCGAGCCGACGACCTCGCGTCCACGATCAGCGCCGAGATGGGTGCCCCCACCGGGCTCGCCAAGGCGGCCCAGGCGGCGAGCGGACTCGGACACTTCGCCACCACCGCTGCAGTTCTCTCGGGCTTCGAGTTCGAGGAGAAGGTCGGGACCTCGCTCATCGTGAAGGAGCCCATCGGAGTCGTCGGGATGATCACTCCGTGGAACTGGCCGATCAACCAGATCTCGTGCAAGGTGGCGCCGGCCCTCGCCGCCGGATGCACCATGGTGCTCAAGCCGTCCGAGGTGGCGCCCCTCAACGCCATCGTCTTCGCCGAGATCCTCGACGAGGCCGGCGTGCCCGCCGGTGTGTTCAACCTCGTGAACGGTGACGGCCCCACGGTCGGTGCCGCCATGTCGTCGCACCGCGGCATCGACATGATGTCGTTCACCGGCTCGACCCGGGCCGGCGTCGAGGTGGCGAAGGCCTCCGCCCCCACCGTCAAGCGCGTCGCTCAGGAGCTGGGCGGCAAGTCGGCGAACATCATCCTCGACGACGCCGACTTAGCCGAGGCGATCGGTCGCGATGCGTTCGGCATGTGCATGAACTCGGGCCAGTCGTGCAACGCGGCGACCCGGATGCTCGTGCCGATGTCGCGCATGGACGAGGCCAAGGAGATCGCGAAGGCCTCGATGGACGCGGTCAAGGTCGGCCCGCCCGACAGCGACGGCACCACCATCGGACCGGTGGTGTCCGAGGTCCAGTGGAACAAGATCCAGGGCCTCATCCAGGCGGGGATCGACGAGGGCGCCACGCTGGTCACCGGTGGCGTGGGCCGCCCCGACGGCCTCGACGAGGGCTACTTCGTGAAGCCGACCCTGTTCGCCGACGTCACCAACGACATGACGATCGCCCGCGAGGAGATCTTCGGCCCGGTGCTCGTGATGATCGGCTACGAGGACGATGACGACGCCGTGCGCATCGCCAACGACACCCCGTACGGCCTCGCCGGCTACGTGTCGGGCTCGGCCGAGCGCGCCATCGACGTCGCCCGGCGCATCCGCACCGGCAACATGCACGTCAACGGCGCCGGACCCGACTTCAACGCCCCGTTCGGCGGCTACCAGCAGTCGGGCAACGGGCGTGAGTGGGGCAGCCACGGTCTCGAGGAGTTCCTCGAGACGAAGGCGATCCTCGGCGCGGTCACCCCGGTCTGATCACGACGGTCTGACCGACCAGCCGGTTCGATCGTTCCGTCGCCCCCTGGGGTCGACGGAACGATCAGTCGGCGTCGCCGCCGATCTGCGCCTGCGTGTAC
>JBCCTP010000404.1:0-4628 GCA_039198505.1 Actinomycetota bacterium
CGACGCCGTCGTCGAGCAGTACGAGGAGGCACAACTCGACGCGCTGCGGCGCGGTCTCTTGCTCGCCGCCTTCCTCGCCGTGATCTCATTGGCGGTCACCCGGCACCTGCCGACGAGGATCCGCACGGACGATGACGAGAACGTTGGCGACGGGGTCGACGAGCCGGTCAGCCCGGCGACGGCCACCCGACGTTCTCATGAGCTTGGTGCGCCCAGAGTGCGCACCAACCCCACGAGAACGCTGATCAGGCGATGAAGCCGAGGACGTCGATGATGAGGTGAGCGCGTCCGTCGCCACCGCCCTGGATGTCGATGCCGCCCGACGTCGGTTCGACCGCCACCATCGCCATGTTCGCGAGGGTCTGGCCGTCCTCGTACCAGTTGATGTTCGACGTGGTTGGAGCCGTCTCGAACCCGTCGCCGATGCGGAAGAAGCCGAAGCCCTCGGTCTGCGTGACGGTGACGTTGAGGATGACCCCGCACTTGCCCAGCAATCCGTCGACGGCGAGCGAGTCCTGGGCGGCGGTCGAATACTTGTCGGGCTCCATGGTGCGGCTGTCCTGGAGGCGGAAGGGCGTGATCAGCTCGGTCGCGCCGGTGCTGGAGGCCGACGCCGGCGAGGACGTACCGATGAGTGCGGCTCCGGCGAGGCCGCTGGCGGATCCGGCGGCGATCAGGCCGCGTCGAGAGATGGTGGGCATGAGGAGTCCTCCGTTCGATTCGATGGGCCGCAGAACGTAGGAGGTGGCTGCCGCTCCGTGCCGTCGTATTTCGACTGGTCGGTCGGGTCGTTCGCGGACCCGGCGGCCTGGCGTCAGGTTCGCAGTTCTCTCCGCAACCACGACTCGGCGTGGCGGAGGCGGCGCGCGAGCTGCTCGTTGGTCGCCGACGACACCGTGGTGACGCCCGCCAGACGGTTCATCTCCCCCTGGACCTTCGCGTGCGACCAGCCGGTCACGTCGACGAGTCGCTTGGCGACGCGAGCGTTGCGGCTCCTCAGGTCGTCCTTCATCTCGGACACGCTGAGCGCGCCGTCCGGGACGACGCCGGCCGGTGTCGGAACGTCGGCGAGTTCGACGCTGAGCGAGGGGTCGGAGGCGAAGAACGGGGCGGGGGGATCGGGTTCGTCGTCGAAGGCCGGCGCCGCCAGGTCGTACGCCGGGACGTACTCGACCCCGTCGAGCGAGCCCGCCTCGCGGTGGTCAGCCTCGACCCGGCCGTCGGCCGTGACCGTGTGCACCGAGATCGCGGTCGCGTGTGACCGAACGACGCTGAACAGCGACAGCTGCTCCACGTCGTCGGGGTGGACCTGATCGTCGAGCTCGGCAGCGGCGAGACCGTCGGGTCCCGTCGTGTCGTCGTCGTTCGACGGCGGCCGGAGCACGTGCCGCCGCTCCTCGGCGATGGAGAACGCGTGCGCTCGGAGCCGGGGATCGTCGGGGATGTAGACGTAGGCCTTCTGGCTCGTCCGGCCGGCCTGCCAGCGCACGAAACGTCCGACGGCCTGGCGGAAGAACAACTCGGTCGACGTGGTGGTGGCGAAGACCCCCACGCGGAGGCGAGGGATGTCGACGCCCTCGGAGACCATGCGGACCGACACCAGCCAGGGTCGGTCGTTGTCGCTGAACTCGGCGATCCGTGCCAACGCTCCCGGGTCGTCGCTGACCACCACGTCGGCGGGGACCCGGAATCGGTCGCGCAGCATCCGGGCGATGCCGTTCGCGTGCTCCTGATCGCTCGCGATGACGAGCCCTCCCGCGTCGGGCTGACCGCCCGACTGCGGTGGCGCCGATCGCAGATCGCGGAGTTGATCGACGGCTCGGCCCAACACCGCGGGCATCCACTCACCTTCGAGACTGAGAGCGGTCCGGAGGCGTTGGGCCACCTGATCGGTGGTGAGTTCGTCGTGGAAGCTGGCCGAGATCACGTCACCCGCGGCGGTGGTCCACTCCATCTCGCCGTCGACCCGGGGGAAGTAGACCGGCCGCACGACGCCGCCGTCGCGCAAGGCGTCGGCGTATCCGTACGTGTGGTCGGCCCGGGCGAGGTCGCCCTCGCCGCCGACGTCGTACCGGACGAACGGGATCTTCGACTCGTCGCTGCGGAACGGTGTGCCCGAGAGGGCGAGGCGGCGGTCGGCGTGGGCGAACGCCGTGCGGATCGCCTCGCCCCACGCCCGCTCGTGGCCGGCGTGGTGGATCTCGTCGAAGATCACCATGCCGTCGGCGGCGAGCCCCGCGAGCTTCGACGCAGCCGTGCCCGTCGCGACCTGCTGATACGTCGTGACGAGCCCGTGCACGTCGCGGGCGAGCCCGTCGGCGGGTGACCAGAGGTGGTCGAGCTGGAGGCCGAGCCGATGTGCCGCTCGTGCCCACTGCACCTTGAGGTGACTCGTCGGTGCGACGACGACGAGCGGCCGGGGTCGTTCGGCGAGCGTCGCCCGGGCGCACGTGAGGGCGAACGTCGTCTTGCCCGCTCCGGGGGTGGCCACGGCCAGGAAGTCGGACTCGATCTCACCGGTCGCCGGGTCGGGTCGTGCCCCGGCGCGGAACGCGTCGAACGCAGCGCGCTGCCAGGGGCGGAGGACGACGGTCGACACGGAGGGGGAGCGGAGGGGAGGGCGGAGAGGACGCGCGAGGGGCGGTCAACGTAGCGGTCCGCGTGCGGTCTGAGCGCGTGCCGACGGGTGTGACGTCCGGTGAGTTTCCACCGCACTGGGCGGTCGAGTGGCGGCAGGCCGGCACCCTTGTCGCGAGATCACGTCAAGAGTTCATCCCGCCACGTTTCGTGGGATTTGTTGCGGTGTACACCATTGCCGGCCGGGCGGACGGAGTCGTCCGGCGACACCACTCGAGACCAGAGGACCAAGGACGGACACGACGGTGGCAGACGAGAGCATTCAACGGTGGAACGGGCGCGCCGGTGTGGCGCGCCTCATCCGGATCGCCATCGTGGTGGTTCCGTTCTCGGCATCGGTGGCGATGGCGTTCGCGCTGTCGAACCGGCTGCCGATCGCGGAATCGATGGCGGGCCGAGGTCTCCGGCTGCTCGTGATCCTGATCGCGGCGACCGCCACCATGATGCTCGTCGACCGTCTCGCTCGGCGTCTCCTGCCGCTCTCGGCGCTGTTCCACCTCACCCTGATCTTCCCCGACCAGGCGCCGTCACGGTTCAAGATCGCGCTGAAGACCAGCAGCGCCGTCGACCTCGAAGAGCGCATCGCCGCGGCGATGCACGCACCCGAGGGTGAGACCCGAGGAGAGGCCGCCGAGCGACTCCTCGAGCTCGTCGGTCTCCTGAGCCACCACGACCAGATCACGCGCGGCCACTCCGAGCGAGTTCGGGCGTACACGCAGATCCTCGGCGAGGAGATGGGCCTGACCGAGACCGAGCTCGACAAGATCCGGTGGGCCGGCCTGCTCCATGACGTCGGCAAGACCACGATCCCGGCCGAGATCCTCAACAAGCCGGGCAAGCTGACCGACGACGAGTTCGACATCATCAAGGGCCACCCCGAGGCCGGGCGACGACTGGTCGAGCCGCTCGAGGACTGGCTCGGCGACTCGTTGCGAGCCGTGTGGGAGCACCACGAGCGCTGGGATGGCACGGGGTACCCCCGTCGGCTCTCGGGCACGAACATCTCGCTCGGAGCGCGGATCGTGTCGGTCGCCGACACCTACGACGTCATCACGTCGGCGCGTTCGTACAAGCGGCCGCTCTCCGCCGTCGAGGCGCGTGCCGAGCTGGCCCGCTGCGCAGGTGAGCAGTTCGATCCTGCGGTCGTCCGTGCCTTCCTCAACATCTCGTTGGGCAAGTTGCGGTGGATGGCGGGACCCTCGGCCTGGGTCGCCCAGCTGGCACTGTTCGAGCCGACCGGCGTGGTGCACGCCGGAGACGGTGGTTCCGGTGCCCTCGGCGCCGCCGGTTCGTCCGGGGCCGGATCGTCCACGGCAGGTGCTGCGACGGTGTCGGCCTCGGCGTCGGGTACGACGGCTGCAGCGGGCTCGACCGTGGCCGCCGGAGCGACGACCGCGTCGACCACCGCGACAGCCCTCACGTCCGCCGCCGCCGTCGGGAGTTCGTCGAGTGTCGTCGGCACGCTCGCCGTCGTGGGTGTCGGGGTGGCCGCCGGAACGACCGGTGTCGTCGCTGCGGACGGACCCCTGCCGAGCGAGACCGCGGTGGAGACGGCATTCGTGGAGGACGCCGGTCCGGTTGCGGCGGTCGACGAGCCCATCGTGCTCGACGAAGCGTTCGCACCGCGGGTGACGCTCGTGCGCGAGAGCGCGGCAGAGTCCGACGTCGACGAGGACGGCCTCACGGGCGTGTTCGCGCCGACCGAGTCGGTCGACGTCCCCGCCGCGGCGCCCGCGACCGCAAGCGATGGTGACCTTCCCGAGGCAGGCGTCGCGATCGCATCCGACGACGAACCGGGGTCGGACGACGGCGCGGACCCAGCCGGGTCGGGCGACGAGGACGCTGCCTCCCCGCCCGAGAACGATCAGCCGCAGGTGGGTGACTCGGTGGAGCCCGACGCGTCGGATGACGACTCGGCCGGCCCGTCCACGCCGACGAGCGCCACGACGACCACCACGACCATGCCTGCATCCGGCGGGTCCGGCGGCGAC
>JBCCTP010000405.1:0-4619 GCA_039198505.1 Actinomycetota bacterium
CTTACCTCGATGGCAACGGCCGCTTGGGACGCCTGGTCGCAATGCTGCAGCTGCTGTCCGAAGGGCACCTGCGTGCGCCGGTGCTCTCCGTATCGCCCTGGCTGAAGGACCATGCCACCGAGTATCGCGATCACCTCCTGGCGGTCAGTCAGCTCGGGGAGTGGGAGGCTTGGATCGGATTCTTCGCCAAGGCGATCGCAGCCCAGGCGCGCGACGGCCACGATCGCATCATGCGGCTCCTCGAGCTCAAGGCCGAGCTCGGCGAGACCGTGCGAGGCACGTTCCCGCGAGGAAGGTTGACGACCGAGATCGCCGACAATCTGATCGCCTATCCCGTGCTGAGCGTCTCGATGTCTCAGGCGATTCATGGACGCACCGATCAGGCCAACCGGAACGCCATCCACCAACTCGTCGACATCGGCCTGCTCGAGCCGTTTTCCGACGTCAGCTACGGACGGCTCTACTGGAACCGCCGGGTCTTCCAGGTGGCCGATCGCACGACGCGCCCCTCGCCCCTGTGATTACTCGGTGACCACGGCGGGTCTCGCACCGCGGCGTGAGACCCTCATGCCAGGGCCGTCGTGGCGGAGGTGGACGGGAATCGAACCCGCCGGACGGGGATCGCCCGTCCCGACCGCTTTGAAGGCGGCGGAGCCCACCAGGTACCCAGACACCTCCCGGATCCGGTCGCACACGGCGACCGGGCTCGCCGCTGACGATATCGCGCCGGAACCCCCACGGGTCCGGCCGTGCCGGCGCCGGATCTGCTGACGCGAGAGGGGCCCGGGACCAGGACCCGGTACGTTCACCGGTGCCGACATCCCTCCTGGACCGTGTCGGGCCGCAGCGCCCGCCGAACTCCCGGAGACCGCATGATCGTCTCGGTCCACGCCACCAAAGGTGGTGTCGGTGTCACCACGCTCGCGGCGTCGCTCGCACTCGCCGAGCGCGATCGACCGGTGCTGCTCGTCGACCTCGCGGGCGATCTGCACCATGCACTGGGTGTCGATCCCGGTGATCGTCCCGGTGTCGCCGACTGGCTGCACAGCGACGCGGCTCCCGCACAGCTCGACCAGCTCGTCATCGACACCGAGCCCGGTGTCGAGCTGCTCCCCACCCCCGATCGCGCCCGTTGGCGAGCCTCCGCTCCGGAATCCCGCTGGGCAGGTCTCGCCCGCTGGTTGCTCGATCGGTCCGCGGTCGACGGGTCGCGGGTCGTCATCGATGCCGGTGATCGACCGATCGGGGTCGGACTCACCGATGCCTGCGCGCACCGGCTCCTCGTGACTCGGCGCTGCTATCTCACGCTGCGCAGCGCGGCCCAGGCCGACCCACGGCCCACTGCGGCCGTGCTCGTCTCCGAGGCGGGCCGGTCACTACGACGGGCCGACGTCGAAGCGACGCTCCGATGTCCGGTCATCTGCGAGGTCGCGCACGACGTCGCACTGGCCAACCGCATCGACGCGGGCCTCCTCCACGTCGGCCGGGCGTCGCGCTCTCATCTGCGGGCGCTGCGGGCCGTGTGGCAGTGCCTCGAGTCCGAGTCCGTCCGTTCGTCGGCTGCCTGAGATGCAACCCGCCGTCTCCCATCGGTTCCTCGATGACGACGGCATCGACGACTCGGTCGATGCCGTGTGTGCCGCCGTCGCCCGCAGCGACGGGGAGCTCCCTGCCCTCGTCGCCGACGCAGTTCGGCGGATCGCCGCTCTCGCCGATCCGTCGACACAGGAGACGATCGAACGCACCGCGCTCGCACGGCTCGCAGGTCTCGCCGAGTTGCAGCCGCTGCTCGACGATCGCTCGGTCGACGAAGTGCTGGTCACCGGGCGCCGGATCTGGGTCGAGCGAGAGGGCCGCCTCCGACCGGCCGGCACCTTGCGCTCCACCTCGGTCGAGCACCTCATCGAACGGGTCCTCGCCCCGATCGGTCGGCGCATCGACACGCTGTCGCCCATCGTCGATGCTCGGCTCCCCGACGGATCTCGGGTCTGCGCCGTCATCCCACCGGTCGCCATCGACGGACCCAGCCTGTCGATCCGACGGTTCGCGCACCGAGTCCGTCCGCTGTCCGACTTCGCCGAGCCGGCGGTCGAGGAGATCTGCCGTCACGTCGTCGGCCACCGGCACAACGTGCTCGTGTCCGGTGCCACGTCGTCGGGCAAGACCTCGTTGCTGGCGGCACTCCTCGGCCTCGTCGATCCGACCGAACGGCTCATCGTCATCGAGGACACCGCCGAACTCCCGTGCGACGCCGACCACGTCGTGCGACTCGAGGCACGACCCGCCGACGCCGAAGGGGTCCCTGCGATCGACCTCGATCGTCTCGTGCGGACGGCGCTGCGGTTGCGTCCCGATCGACTCGTCGTCGGAGAGGTCCGCGGCGACGAGGTGCTCGCTCTCGTCCAGGCGATGAACACGGGACACGACGGATCGTTCTCCACCTGCCATGCGAACGGTCCGCTCGACGCGCTGCTCCGGGTCGAGTCCCTCGTGCTGCAGGCGGCGCCGCAATGGCCCCTCGCCGCAATCCGACGCCAGATCGTGCGATCGATCGACTCCGTCATCCATGTCGCGCGAGATGCCACCACAGGCCGGCGCCGGATCAGCTCCGTCCACGAGGTCGCGCTCGACGCGTCGGTCGACGAGTCCACGCCACCAGGCCTGCGGCGACTCGATGACGGCGGAGGCTCGGTATGCCTCCCGCTGTCGAGGCGGCGCCCATGAGCAGCCTGATGGTCGGCGTCGTGGTCGCCGCGCTCATCGTCGGCGGCCTGGGAGTCTCCCGACCGTTCCGCCGAGATGTGGGCCTCGGATCGACCCATGTCCCCACCCCCGATCGCTCCGACGGCGTCGGGGCGATCCGCCGATGGCGTGCGTGGCGGAGGAGCCGCGGCCACCCGCAACCCGATGCCATCGCCGCCTGGCTCGACGAGGTCGGACGATCGCTGCGACGCGGTGAGTCGGCGACCGCCGCACTGAGCGTGACCCCGCGTGACCCCCGGCTGGCTCTCGACTCGGTCGACCTCCGTCGGGCACTCGCACGTGGGGTGCCCGTCGCATCGGCGACCGACGCGTGGTCGACCGAGCGCACGACGTCGTCTCGAGGGCGCGACCACACGACCGCGCTCTCCGTGTGTTCCACGGTGATCGCGGCTGCGACCGAGGTCGGCGGATCACTCGCCGAGCCGATCGACCGGCTCGCAGCCGCCATGCGTGAGCGGGCCGAACTCGATCGAGAACGATCCACGCAGAGCGCTCAGGCGCGCATGTCCGCCGTGGTCCTGGTCTGCCTCCCGGTTGTCGTCCTCGGGGTGCTGCTGGTCGCCGACCCTGAGGTACGACGACTCGTCATGTCACCGCTCGGCATCGCCGTCGTCACCTCCGGTCTCCTGCTCGATGCGATCGGCGGGTGGTGGATGCATCGAATCGTCGGAGGGGCGTGGTGAGTCCCGATCCGATCGTGGGCGGCGCGCTCGCCATGGCCGCCGTCGTCGGCGTGCTCACTCCGCTGAGCTCACCGCCGGGTCGTCGCACCGTCCCAGACCCGCGGCAACTGCGAGGGAGGGCAGGGAACCCGCGGGGACGTCGCCGTCGCATGCGTGTCCTCGGCGTCTCGCTCGTCGGGATCGGTGCCGCTGCGGTGCTCGGTCCGTTCATGCTGTTCACGCTCATCGGCGTCTGGGCGATGCTCCGCCGACTCAGACCCGTGCTGGCCGAGCGGCGACGCCGAGCCGAGATGCGTGCGGCACTGCCCGACACGGTCGACGTCCTCGTGTTGATGATCCGATCCGGGCTGACCCCGCATCTCGCCATGAGGGCGATGGCCCGCCGCGCTCCCGCGCCGACCCGCGACGGGTTCGACGCCGTGGTCCGTCGCCTCGATCGGGGGACCGTCCTGGCCGACGCCCTCGACGCGCTCGTCGAGGTGACCGGGCCCGCCTACGCCTGGGTCGCCGATGCGCTGACCGCGAGTGAGAGGCACGGAACACCGCTGGCTCCGGTGCTCGATCAGCTCGCGCTCGAAGCTCGCCGACGACGGCGCGCCGATGCCGAAGCACACGCCCGCACGTTGCCCGTTCGGCTGTCGTTCCCGCTCGTCGTCTGCATCCTGCCTGCGTTCGTCCTCGTCGCCATCGCCCCGGCCGTCATGGCGGCCCTCTCGTCGCTCGGCTCACCCCCGTGGTGAGCTCCCGCGATCCCGTCGACCTCCGTGGTCCTCATCCGCCATCGCACGCCACCGCCACGTCTCACCCGGGAGTTGTCATGACCGATCTCGCACTCACCTCGACGCCGTCTCGATCGTCCTCGCCTCCGCTCGAGCTCCGCACGACGTCTTCCGCGGTCGCGACCATCGTCGCCGTCGTCCTCGCTGTTGCCGACGCTCTGCGTCGCGTCGCTACTCGAGCGGTCGTCGCCGTTCGCCGCGATGAGCGCGGCCAGGCCACCACCGAGTACGCGCTGGTCCTTCTCGCTGCAGCGCTCGTCGCGCTGCTGGTCATCGCCTGGGCCACGGCCGGTGGAGGAGCCGCCCGGATCGCACGCCTCTTCGACAGCGTGATCGATGCCGTCATCGACCGCGTGTGACCGCTCGAGCGTCGGCCGAGTCGCACCGGGTCGGA
>JBCCTP010000406.1:0-4616 GCA_039198505.1 Actinomycetota bacterium
CCAGCGAGGTCACCGCGCGCCGCCTCCTCGAGGCCATCGACGTGCTCGGTGCCGTGGCAGCCGGCGACGAGCCGGTCGAGTGGTTCGCGCCGGCGTTCGAGGTCTCGGCGGCGTGCGTGAGCTACCTGCGGACGGAACCGGCGCTCCCGGTCGACCTCGTCGAGACCCCGATGGCGACCGATCTCCGCGCGAGCTACCGGGCCCTCAACGCCCGCTTCCGCACCGCTCTCGCCGAGCATCTGCCCCCGGTGGGTCGGGTGCCGTAGCGTCGCCGCCGTGCGCGTGTTCGGACCCGACTTCACGTTCGCCTACGACGACTGGTTGGATCACCCCGCCGGGCTCGGGACCCTGCCGGCCGATCGGCACGGCGAACGCGTCGCCGTGGTCGGTGCGGGCATCGCCGGGCTCGTCGCCGCATTCGAACTCGCGCGCCTCGGCGCACACCCCGTCGTGTACGAGGCCGATCGGATCGGCGGCCGTCTGCGGTCGGCGCTGTTCCGCCCGCACCCGGGTGGTGGCGTCGACCCGGTCGTGGCCGAGCTCGGGGGCATGCGGTTCCCCACGTCCGGCACGGCGTTCTATCACTACGTCGACGCCTGCGGACTCGACGTCCGGCCGTTCCCCAACCCGCTCACCGATGCGGCGCCCACCACCGTGATCGAGCTCGCGGGTCGGTCCCACTTCGCGCGGACGCTCGACGACCTCCCCGAGCTCTTCCACGAAGTCGCGCACGCCTGGGACGAGGCACTGCGTGCGCACGCGTCGTACGACGAGATCCGCGACGCGATGGCCTCCCGAGACTCCCGCGCTGTGAAGGACATCTGGAATCCGATCGTGGCCGCGTGGGACGACCGCACCTTCTACGACTTCGTCGCCACATCCGATTCGTTCTCCCGCCTCCCGTACCGACACCGCGAGGTGTTCGGTCAGGTCGGCTTCGGCACCGGCGGATGGGACTCCGACTACTCGAACTCGATGCTCGAGATCCTGCGCGTGGTGCTGAGCTCGTTCGAGGACGACCAGCAGTTCATCGTCGGCGGCGCCGAGCTGCTCCCCCGCATGCTGTGGCAGCGTCCGTTCGACGATCCCGTCCACCATCCGATCGGGACCACGCTCGCCGACCTCCACCCCGGCGGATCACCTCGCCCCGGCGTGGCCGCCATCACTCGCGACGGAGACCGCATCGAGGTCACCGATCGGTGGGAGCAGTCCGAGTCGTTCGACGCGGTGTTGGTCACCGGGCAGAGCTGGCTCCTGACGACCAACATCACCGCCGACGAGGACCTGTTCACGGACGAACTCTGGATGGCCCTCGACCGCACCCGCTACATGCAGTCGTCGAAGACGTTCGTGATGGTCGACCGCCCTTTCTGGAACGACATCGACGAGGCCACCGGCCGCCCGACGATGTCGATGACCCTCACCGACCGGAACACGCGTGGCACCTATCTCTTCGATCACGGACCCGATCAGCCGGGTGTGATCTGCCTGTCGTACGCATGGATGAGCGACGCGCTGAAGGTCTTGCCGAAGTCGGCGCGGGAACGGGCCGAGCTGGCGATCTCGACCCTCGAGAAGATCTATCCCGGCGCGGAGCTCCGCCAGCACGTGATCGGCGAACCGATCACGGTGTCGTGGGAGGCCGATCCCAACTTCCTCGGTGCCTTCAAGGGTGCCCTCCCCGGGCACTACCGGTACAACCACCGGATGTACTCGCACTTCCTCCAGCGGGACCTCGCGCCCGAGCAGCGCGGGGTCTTCCTCGCGGGCGACGACGTGTCGTGGACGCCCGGGTGGGCCGAGGGTGCGGTGCAGACGGCGTTGAACGCCGTGACCGGGATGGTGGCGCACCTCGGCGGCGCTGCACACGCCGACAATCCCGGACCGATCGAGGCGTGGGACGAGCACGGTCCCGTCGAACTCGGCCCCTGAGAGCGGGCCGAGCTCGGCGCACGCGCGCCCGCCGGTCAGATCAGCGACGTCGACCGGTCAGGCGGCTGCCCGCCACCCTGCGAGTGCCAGGATCACGAGCAGCACGATGATCAGCGACTTCGGGACGCGCAGCGCATCCACTCGGCCTCGTTCGTCGAGGTTCCACTGGTCGACGTCCCACTCGTCGGCGTTGCCGTCACCCATCTCGGCGCCGACCGACGCGAGCGTCGACTCCGACGAGATCGGCGGGGCTGCCTCGGGTGGAGCGATCGGCGGGATCCGGAGGTCGACCGCGAACGGTTCGAACTCCTCGCCCGGTGGTGGCGCGATGCGCGGCGAGGTCGGGGGAGGGAACGAGGGCAGGTCCATGAGGTCGTCGTCCATGACTCACAGTGTTCCTCGACCACACTGAGAAGTCACTCAAGACATCCGCAAGATCGGCGGAGACGAACGGGTGATCACGCCGATCGGAGCCGGATCCCGCGGTCGCGGACCACCTCGAGGTAGTCGTCACGCTGCTGGAGCGGGCGGAACCGGCCCTTGACGCGTTTCACGAGCGCGTCGATCGCCCCGGCGCTGACGCCCTCGGCAGCCACGTCCGCCCAGACGGTCGCGATGATGGTCTCGCGGGTCACGATCGTGTCGACGTTGGCGGCGAGCAGCTCGACGAGCGCCTGCTGGCGACCGGACAGCGGCGGCTCGACGAGCTGAGCGTCGACCCACACGGCACCACTGTCGGGGTCGACCCAGACACCGGTCAGCCGCCCGATGCGCGGACTGATCGGCGTGGCGAGCGGGTCGACGAACCGGAACGTCTCGATGCCGGCGACGACGATCTCGTCCTCGTCGCGCAGGGGGTGTGGCGTGCCGTCGAGCCGTTCGCCGTTGAGAAAGGTGCCGTTGCGGCTCGCGAGGTCGCGCAGCGAGTAGCCGTGCGGAGTCCGCTCGACCATGGCGTGGGCTCGCGACACGGCGGGCGCGTCGAGGACGATCTCGTGCCCGAGATCACGGCCGATCGTGGTCGTGTCGGACTCGAGACGGTGCACCGACCCATCGGCGAGGCGCCGGAGCTGAGCGGCGGCGCTCATCGACTCCACCTCATCGACTCCACCACACGTTCCCGATCGATGATCGCACTCCGTCTGACATCGACGATCAGGGTGTCAGGTCGGGACAAGCGTCCACCGGACCGAACACCGCCTCGTCGACCACGAGCGATCCCGACGAGCCGTCCTTCAGGATCGACGGGATCGCGTAGAGCGCTGCGGCGGGAGCCGTCGCGAACACCGTGACGCGCTGACCGGCGTCGTCGCCGACCGACGGCTCCGCCATCGCCGCCTCCCGACTGAAGGTGATCTGTCGGAAATCGGCGTCGAGGTAGTCGACGTGGAAGGCGGTGACCTCGGCGCCGTTCACCCGCCGGACCCACGCCGAGAAGACGTGACGACGCTCCGGGCCGAGCGGGACGATCTCGGCGAAGATCCCGTAGGCGCCGGTCGATCCCACGCGGAGGGCGTTCGACCCGTCGACGCCCGACTCGGGTGCCAGCGTCGTCGTGTTGGTGGGGTCGAGTCCGTAGAAGCCGTCGGGGAGTTCGGTCGTCTCGAACCCGGGGACCTCCAGCAGGTTGCAGCGCAGTCCCGCGGCCGTGCCGGCGGGCCAGTCGTCGACCCGGCCGACGAACGGGGTCTGCGGGTCGGCTGTCGCCGGGACGGTCGCCGCGACGGTGGTCGCCGGCGCGAGGGTCGTGGCGGATGTCGTCGACTCAGGCGCGAGGGTCGTGGCGGATGTCGTCGACTCAGGCGCGAGGGTCGTGGCGGATGTCGTCGTCGCGTCCGCCGGCTCCGTCGTGGCGGCCGCCGTCGAAGGAGCGTCGGTCGTCGGCGGATCGGTCGGTGCCGGATCGGCTGCGGTGGTCTCGGCTGGTGTGGTCTCGGCCGGTGTCGTCTCGATGGCGCGCGTCGCACGGACCTCGCCGGCGAGATCGCGGTCCCCACCGAACACCGCGACGGCGCCGACGACGCCGGCTGTCGCCACGGCGAACGCTGCGAGGACCATGACCGATCGGCGAGGAGCCGACCGGCCGCGCTCCGACGCGGTGTCCGAGCCGGAAGCGTCGGACCGGTCTCTCAGCGCCGCAGCGAACGCCGACGCCCGAGGAGGACGGTCGAAGGGGTCCTTCGAGAGTGCCGCGAGCAAGGTGGTGTCGACGCCCGAGCCGAGTTCGGGACGGTGCTCCGACGGGGCGATCGGCTCCGACGACGCGTGGTGACCGAGCATGGCGATCGGTGTCGCCACCTCGGGGAACGGGAACCTCCCGGTGACCAACTCGTAGGCGATCAACGCGAGCGCGTACCGGTCGCCGGCGGCGGTGGGTGATCCTCCGCGAGCGACCTCCGGTGCCGCGTACCGAGGCGTCGTGTCGACCTCGAGACCCGTCGTCTCGTCGACCGCCGACCCTGCACCGACCGAGGTCGACGCACCGAGGTCGACCAGCGTCACCACATCGTCGACTCCCACGATGACGTTGCGGGGCGAGAGGTCACCGTGGACGATGCCGGCATCGTGGAGCGCGTCGACGGCGGCGGCGAGCTGCGAGACGATTCGTCGGATCCGATCGTCCGGGAGTCTCACTGCGCCCGCCGTCAGGTCCGCGAGCGTCGCACCGTCGATCCACTCGAGAG
>JBCCTP010000407.1:0-4614 GCA_039198505.1 Actinomycetota bacterium
CTCCGCAGGACCTCGGCGAACGACGACGAGTACGGCATCCGCGTCGTCATCACCCACGACTCCGAGTGGTACGGCCCCTTCGGCGGCGTCGCCTACCTCTTCACGTTCTCCCGCGAGGTCGATCGTCCGGCCTTCGTCTTCTCCGACAACCTGGCGACCGGCAACCCCAAGTCGGTCGGCGAGGCCGTGTCCCACGAGGTCGGACACACGCTCGGTCTGCGCCACGACGGCCACGGCAGCTCGGCGTACTACGCCGGCCACGGCGACTGGGCGCCGATCATGGGTGTCGGCTACTACCGCGACATCACGCAGTGGTCTGCCGGCGACTACCCCGGCGCCAACAACACCGAGGACGACCTCGCCCTCATCGACGCCTACCTCGAGCGCATCGACAACCCCGGCTCGCCCGGCAGCTCGATCCCGTCGTTCGGACCGGGCCAGACGACCTCACTCCATGCGCTCACGCAGGGCGGAGCGACCGCGACACACCAGGTCGCCTTGAGCACCGCGGGTGGCATCACGGTCGAGCCCGTTCAGGATCCGTCAAACCTGCTCGCCGACGTGACGATCCGCTCCGGCGGCGCTGTCGTGGCCGCCTCGACCGGCACGGTCGACGGCTGGGGACTGTCGGCCGACCTCCCCGCCGGCACGTACACCATCGAGATCTCGAGCAAGGGCACCGGCAACACGTCGACCGGCTTCAGCGCCTACGGCTCGATGGGTCAGTACCGCCTCAGCGCCACTGGCCTCGACACGAACTTCGAGCCCCCGACCGTCCACGACGGCGACGGACCCGAGCCCACGGGCGACCCCCTGCCGATCGAGACGATCGCCCCGACCCGGGTGCTCGACACCCGGAACGACGCGGGCGTCAGCCGCCTCGGTGCCGGCGAGCAGATCGAGTTCCAGATCGCCGGAGTCGCCGGCATCCCCGCCGACGCCACGGCCGCCGCCGTCAACGTGGCCGCCGCCGGACCGGACAGCATCGGCTGGGTCAGCCTGACGCCGTGCAACGAGGTCGCCGTCGAGGACCGCACCTCGTCGGTCAACTTCGCCCCCGGCGGAGCCACGGCGAACGCATCGATCGTGTCGCTCTCGTCGAACGGTTCGATGTGCGCCTACGCCTCGACCGGCACGCACCTCGTCGTCGACGTGACGGCCGTCGTCAGCCCCTCCGGCTCGGTCGGACTCGCCTCCACCTCCGCCGAGCGCATCGTGGACAGCCGCATCGGCCAGGGCGTCGGCTCCCGCCTCGTCGGCGGACAGACCGTCGCCGTCGACTTCTCGGGGGCGATCGCACCCGACACCCGGGCCGTCGCCGTGAACGTCACGGCCGTGCAGCCCGACGGCGACGGGTTCGTCACCGTCGACGACTGCTCCGGCTCGGCGACGACCGCCGCCCTCAACGTGCGGCCGTTCGAGAACCGTGGCAACAACGGCGTCTTCCGCCTCGACGGCGAGAGCCGCCTGTGCGTGACGCCGAGCGTCGGGATGCACCTCACGATCGATCTCACCGGTGAGTTCGCACCGGGCGGCCGCGACTTCCTCCCGAAGAACCCGACCCGGCTCCTCGACACCCGTGACAACGGATCGATGGTCGCTGCGGGAGGCACCACGTTCACCCGTGTCCCGACCCCGGCGGGCGTCGAGCTCGTCGCCGCCGCCAGCGTGAACCTCACCTCGGTCGGCCACTCGACGACCGGCTTCGTCACCGCCTGGGACTGCGGCCCGCAGCCGGTCGCCTCGGCGCTCAACCCGGTCCCCGGCCAGGCCACGGCCAACGGTGCCCTGGTCGAGGTCGGCAGCGGCGACGCCGTCTGCCTCTTCCACGCCGAGGGCGGCCACCTCCTCGTCGACCTCACCGGCTGGTGGGTCTGACACGTCGGGGAGCGCCTGGCACTCCCCGACATCGTTTCTCCGGGGTGATGGTCCTACGGGGTGATGGCGTGGGCGCGGAGGTCGCCGAGGTCGATGTACTCGAGCGTCGAGAGATGGGTCGACTCGAGCACGACGTCGCAGGCATGTCCCGCGTCGAACGCCTCCTTCCAGCGCTCCGCGCAGACGCACCACTGATCACCTGGCTTCAGACCGGCGAACCCGTACTGCGGCATCGGCGTGGACAGGTCGTTGCCACGTGACTTCGAGAACTCGAGGAAGTCCTCGGTGACCCGACAGCACACCGTGTGCATCCCCGGATCGTCGCCGCGGTTCTCACAGCAGCCCGTCCGGTAATAGCCCGTCATCGGGTCGTAGGAACAGGGCTGGAGTTCGTCGCCGAGAACGTTGAGCTGCTGCACCGGTCGATCTTCTCACGCGGTCCGGCGATCACGCTCCACGAACCCAGCCGATCGCGTTCGCGAGCACCCGTCGGAACGTGGGGTCGGCGTACGTGACCGGACCGTCCCCGAACTGCAGGTACACGAGCCGGCCGCCGACCTCGTCGGGATCGCGCGTCCACGCCACGAGGTCGCTCCCGGGCGGATGGGTCCAGCCGTCGGACGAGTTGCGCCGGCCGCGCACGGCGAGGTCGGCGCTCGAGAACCCGGCCGTCGACGTGACGTCGTGACGCGTCCGCATCAGTGGCACGACGCCGGGCAGCGTCGGGAAGAGGTACAACTCGTCGGTCAGCTCGAAGCTCGACGGGAGACCGGCGCACACCGGATGATCGAGGTCGACCACATCGACGGTGTGGGTCACGTCGAATACGTATCCCGAGTCGGGATAGGCGGTCCCGGCCAACTCGCCCGGCTGGTAGTGGAAGCGACCGCCGACGAGCTCGGCGAAGTCGGGCGATGTCGGCCAGCTCGCGATGGCGTGGTGCAGGAACACCATCCCCACGCCGTCGGCGAGCAGGCGGCGCAGTCCGGCGACGTAGCCGTCGGGAGGATCGATGAACTCGACCGGTGGGTCGCCACGGGTGAACCGCAGTCCCGGCATGTCGTAGAACACGATCGCCCCGACGTCGTCGCCCACCCGGCCGGGACGGATGCGGTCGAGCGCCTCGGGTTGCTCGAGGTGCTCGATCTCGCCGGAGTCGACTCCGTGGAGTCCTGCGAATGCATCGAGCAGCGGATCTCGTTCGAACGGATGACCGCCGGTGACGAGCCAGACCGTCACGACGGCCCGCCGTCGTGCGACCCGTCACCCGGCTCCTCACCGGCGAGCGCGGCGAGGAGCGCCCGAAACGCGAGACCCCGGTGGGAGATCGCATGCTTCTCGTCGGACGGCATCTCGGCGAACGTCCGGCCGCCGGCCTCGGCCGGGGCGAAGATGGGGTCGTAGCCGAACCCGCCGTCGCCCCGCTCGGCCGTGATGATCGACCCGCGGCACACACCCTCGACCGCCACCTCTCGGCCGTCGGGCCAGCGGACGAGAGCGACGGTGCGGAACGCCGCTCCTCGCTGATCGGCGGGAACGCCCGACAACTCGTCGAGCATCTTCGCCCGGTTGTCGGCCGGCGTACAGCCCTCTCCTGCGTAGCGGGCGGTGTACACACCGGGACGACCGTCGAGCGCGTCGACCTCGAGACCGGTGTCGTCGGCGACGGCAGGAAGGCCCGTGGCCTCTGCGATCGCCACCGCCTTCAAACGGGCGTTGCCGACGAGCGTGTCGGCGTCCTCGACCACGTCGGGCACCTCGTCGGGACGTGGACGCAGGTCGACGACGCCGGCGAGCAGCTCCTGGATCTCGGCGACCTTGCCCGGGTTGGCCGACGCACAGACGACGACGAACGGCTCGGTCACGTCGGGGGTCCGACCGCCGGCGTGATCGTCACCGCTCATCGTTGCGCATCTCGGGCGGGCGGCGGGTCGGCGATCATCTCGGTCTGCCGATCGAAGATGGTGCCGATCCCCGTCTCGGCGAGACCGAGGAGCGCATCGAGCTCGGATCGCGAGAACGCGTCACCCTCGGCGGTGCCCTGGACTTCGACGAATCGCCCCTCTCCCCCACCGGCCGGACGCACCATGACGACGTTCATGTCGGTCTCGGCGGCCGAGTCCTCGACGTACGGAAGGTCGAGGACCGGTGCTCCACCGACCACCCCGACGCTGATCGCCGCGCACAGCGAATGGAGCGGATGTGCGTCGATCGCGCGCTGGTCGACGAGTCGCTGGAGCGCGTCGTGCAACGCCAGGTAGCCGCCGCAGATGCTGGCCGTGCGCGTTCCGCCGTCGGCCTGCAACACGTCGCAGTCGACCGTGACCTGCCGCTCGCCGAGCGCCTTCATGTCACACGCCGCACGCAGCGACCGTCCGATCAGCCGCTGGATCTCGACCGTGCGACCGCTCTGCTTGCCCTTCGCGGCCTCGCGGTTGATGCGCTCGGGCGACGCACCGGGGAGCATCGAGTACTCGGCGGTGACCCATCCCTTCCCCGATCCGCGCATCCAGCGTGGGACATCGTCGTCGACGCTCGCCGTGCAGAGCACTCGCGTCCGCCCGAACGCGACGAGGCACGAGCCGTCGGCCATCTCGGTGAAGTCACGCTGGAACGTGAGCGGGCGGAGTTCGTCGGCGGCGCGTCCGTCGGGGCGGGTCATGGGCCCGAAAGCTACCGGTGGACCCCGACGACCGCCGGACCGCGCCCCGGCGCAGGCGGCCACGGTTCGGTCGC
>JBCCTP010000408.1:0-4610 GCA_039198505.1 Actinomycetota bacterium
CACCACGATCCCACGTTCCGGATCGTCCCGGTCGCGGTCGGCGCAACAGACTGACGGGTGCGATGAGATGCCCCGTCACCCTCGACGACGTCGACCTGTTCGGCGACGGCGCCCAGGAGCACTGGTACGACGCGTACCGGATCCTCCACCGCGACGCTCCGGTGTACCGGATCGAGGACGGCGGCCACGCCCCGGGGTCGGACGCGTTCGTCCTCACCCGCCACGAGGACATCGTGACCGTGGTGAAGGATCCCGTCCGGTTCCGCGTCGGGTCGCAGAGCAACGTGTCGGGTCTCGCCGAGGAAGGTCTCGACGCCGAACAGGCATACAGCCGGACGAGGAACCTCATGACGGCGGCGATGGTGTCGCTGCGACCGACCCAGGAGCTGTACTTCCATCACCGGCGGGAGCTCACCGATCCCTGGGTCGGACCGGGTGCGCTTCGTCACCGCGAGATGATCGAACGAAAGGCGAACGAGCTCATCGACGACTGGATCGGCGACGGTCACGTCGACTTCGTGCATCAGTTCGCCCGCCCTCTCCCCCAGCGCGTGCTGGCGGCGGTCCTCGGGTTCCCCGAGGACGACATCCCGCAGCTCGAGGCGTGGGGCGAGGCGGTGGTGACCCCGTTCGTGTACGGCGACGGTCTCCGACACACGCTCGACCCCGATCAGACCGCCGACATGCTCGCCCGGCTCGACGGGTTCCAGGAGTACATCCAGCAGCACGTCACCGCGAAGCGCGCCGACCCGCAGGACGACATGGTCAGCTTCCTGTGCGACGCGCACTACGAGGCGCTCGACCGCACGCTCACCGATCTCGAGATCGCCGGCATCGTGCACGCGATGGTCATCGGCGGTCTCGAGACCACGCAGTACGCGCTGGCCGAGCAGGCCCAGCTCGTCTGCGAGACGCCGGGTCTGTTCGACACGTTGCAGGCCGACCGATCGAAGATCCGCAACTTCACCGAGGAGGGCATGCGGCTACGGTCGCCGACGCAGGGCCTGTCGACGCGCACGACCACCCGTGACGAGGTCTTCCAGGGCGTCGACGTACCGGCGGGTTCGCTGCTCCACCTCCGGTGGGCGGCGGCGAACGTCGACCCCGAGGCCTGGGACGAACCGTTCGAACTCGACCTCGACCGCGACCGCATCACGCGTCACGTGACGTTCTCGACCGGGCCCCGGGTGTGCCCCGGTGCGACCCTGTCGCGGGTCGAGCAGCAGACGGCCTGGGACGTGCTCCTCGACCGCCTCGGGTCACTGGAGTACGACGAGGGCAACGACTGGTTGCACCAGCCCGGCATCATGCTCGGCACGCTCCGCCTGAACCTCCGATTCACGGCGGCCGACTGAGACCGCCGACACGTCGATGTCTCGCCGGTCAACGCGCCACGGTGACCGAACTGCCGGCGGCGATCTCGTGAGCGCGGCCAGCCACGACAACGGCCGTGGGCCGATCCGAGTGGTTCTCGACCGTGACGTCCGATGCCGATGCGGACACCGACAGCCACGCTCCGCGAAACCGGATCTGGAATCGCAACTCGCTCCAGCCCGGGGCGAGAGTCGGGTCGAGGTGGAGGGCCCCGTCGATCACCCGCATGCCGCCGAAGCCGAGGACCGTGGCGATCCAGGTCCCCGCCATGCTCGTGGTGTGGCACCCGTCGTCGGTGTCGTTGTTGACGTTGTCGAGATCGAGTCGCGCGGTCCGCAGCATCATCTCGCGAGCCTTCTCCCGTCGCCCCAACCGCACCGCCAGCACGGCGTGCACCGACGGTGACAGCGACGACTCGTGAACGGTGCGCGGCTCGTAGAAGTCGAAGTTCCGTTCGATCGTGGCGAGGTCGTATCGGTCCTCGAAGACCCACAGACCCTGGAGCACATCGGCCTGTTTGATGAAGCACGACCGCAGGATCCGATCCCACGACCAGTTCTGGTTGAGGGGTCGATCGGACGGATCGAGGTCGTCGACGGTCAACAGCTCCTTCTCGAGATAGTTGCTCTGCTGGAGGAACACGCCGCGCTCGGGATCCTCGGGGAGGTGGAGGCGGTCGGCGACGTCGTTCCATCGCTCTCGCTCGACGGTCTCGTCGACGTCGAGGCGGTCGAGGATCGCGGACACGTCGTCGGGTGCGAGCTGTCGGGCCCGGTCGATGGCGTCGGCCGTGTACCGGAGGGTCCACTGCGCCATCAGGCTCGTGTACCAGTTGTTGTCGACGTTGTTCTCGTACTCGTTGGGACCGGTCACGCCCAGCATCACCCAGGCCTGCTTCGGCTCGGACCAGGAGACGCGCTGCACCCAGAACCGTGAGATCGCGACGAGCACCTCGAGTCCACCCTCGAGCAGGTACCCCTCGTCTCCGGTGTGGCGGAGGTAGTTGAAGATCGCAAACGCGATCGCACCGTTGCGGTGGATCTCCTCGAAGGTGATCTCCCACTCGTTGTGACACTCGTGGCCGTTGACCGTGACCATCGGGAACAGCGCCGCGCCTCCGGAGAAGCCGAGCTTGGCCGCGTTCTCGATCGCCTCACCGAGCTGGCGATGGCGGTAGCGCAGCAGGTTCTTGCTGACCTCCTGCTCGCTGGTGGCGAGGTAGAAGGGCAGGCAGAACGCTTCGGTGTCCCAGTAGGTGACGCCGCCGTACTTCTCCCCGGTGAACCCCTTCGGTCCGATGTTCAGATCGGGGTCGTCGCCGGTGAACGTCGAGTTGAGTTGGAAGATGTTGAACCGGATCCCCTGCTGGGCGGCGGGATCGCCCTCGATGACGACGTCGCTGGTCTCCCACTTGCGCGTCCAGGCGTCGCGGTGTTCGGTGCGGAGCTGGTCGAAGCCGGCAGCGACCGCTCCGTCGAGTTCCTCATGGCATCGGGCCTCGAGCTCCTCGCCCGGCGCGTCGCGGGAGGTGACGTTGGCGGCGAACTTCGTGACCTCGACCGTCTGGCCGCGGCCGGCGGCCACCTCCATGATCGCTTCGACGAACCGTGCTCGTCGTTCGTGGCGGATCCCGAGGTCGTCGACGTCGAGGACGTCGCCGCCCCGCCGGATCTCGAACGCCATCGCCGTGGCGGCGTCGAACTCGACCTCCCATTTCGTCGCCTTCGTCCGCGACACGACGACACCTCGGGCGGCCGACGCCGACGTCGAGACCTCGTCCCAGAACCCCTCGTCGTAGTTCGAGTCCTCGTTCACGACGTCGCCGTCGACCTGCACGGACACAGTGAGCGCGACGTCGGCGTCGACGGGCGTGATCCGGTACCGGATCGCCCCGCCGTGACGTCGCACGAGGCTGACGAATCGCACCGCTTCGACCTCGACGGTCGGACCCTCGGGCACGGTCGCCCGGAACGTGCGGGTCAGCTCTGCGGTCCGCATGTCGACGAGGCGCCGGAACTCGTGGATCTCAGCGGTCGCGAGGTCGAGGGGGATCCCGTCGACCGAGACGTGGATCGGCGTCCAGTCCGCGGCGTTCAGCACCTTGGCGAAGTAGTCGGGGTAGCCGTTCTTCCACCAGCCGACGCGCGTCGGATCGGGGTAGAAGACGCCCGCGAGATAGTTCCCCCGCAGCGAATCACCCGAGTACCTCTCTTCGTGATTCCCACGTCCGCCGAAGTAGCCGTTGCCGAGACTGAACAGGCTCTCGTAGACCCGCTGGCGATCGACCCGGAAGCCGTTCTGCACGATCTGCCACGGGTCGATCTCGGTCAACTGCTCCACATCGGACAGCATGGTCGACATGAGCCACCAGCCGACGACGCTCGAAGAGCGATGCGAGTGGACCGCCGCCGATCTCGCCGATGAGTCGTCGTACACCGAGACGTTCACCGACGACGAGCTCCAGCAGCTCGACGCGGCGCTCCGCCACGCACTCTCCGTGTCCGACGAGGTCCTCGATCTCGGGATCGACCACTTCCCGCTCGGGTCGCTCGCCGACCGACTCGCACACGTCGAGCGAGAGCTCATCGACGGACGTGGTGTCGTCCGCCTCCGAGGGATCGAGCGGGAGCGGTACAGCCAACGGGAGATGGAGATCCTCTACTGGGGCATCGGTCTGCACCTCGGCACGCCATGGGCGCAGAACGCGAAGGGCCACGTGCTCGGCGACGTCACCGACCAGGGCAAGGCGCCCGACGACCCGACCTCACGGGGCAACGAACTCGGCGGGATCGCGCTGCCGTTCCACTGCGACGGCGCCGACCTGGTCGGCTTGATGTGCCTCGAGAACGGTCTGAGTGGCGGACGTTCGCTGGTCGCCAACGCGGTCCGGATCCACAACGAACTGGTCCGCGACGACCCCGAGGCGGCGGCCGCGCTCTACGAACCACAGCCGTTCGACTACCGCGGCGAGCAGCGGGAGGGAGCCCGCCCGTGGTACGAGATCCCGGTCTTCACCGAGTGGGACGATCGGCTGTTCGTGCGGTGCATCCCGCCGTACATCCATGCGAGCCAGCGCCACCCCGGGGCTCCGCGGCTGACCGATGCCGCCCGCCGCGGTCTCGATCGCATCGTCGAGCTCGCCGACGATCCCGACCACCACGTGGCGATGGACCTGCTGCCCGGCGACATCCAGTTCATCGACAACTTCCACGTGATGCACGGCCGCGAGGCGTACC
>JBCCTP010000409.1:0-4606 GCA_039198505.1 Actinomycetota bacterium
GAGGCCGTGGTCGAGCCGAAGCCTGGACGCCGCCTCGGGGGTCGCCCTTCTCGCACCGACGAACTGACCGACGAGCGGTTGGGCGCCGCTGCGCTCGCCGTCATCCGCGAGCAGGGAGCCGAGGGACTCACGCGAGCGAGAGCCGCCGAGCTGGCCGGCGTGTCCGCGCGAGCGACGTATCGGCTCGCTCCGAGCGCCGATGATCTCGTCGCCCTCGCCGTGAACGAGTGGCAGCGCGGGTGGGCTCCGCCGAGCGACACCGGAAGGTGGAAGCAGGACCTGATCGACTGGTGCGACGCGACGCTGGCGCACATGCGCGCCCATCCCGGACTCGTCCCGGCCAGCCGCCAGATCCGATCGGACCGACTCAGTGACGCCGGCGGACCGACGGTCCAGCGAGCAGCGGGACTGCTCACGACACACGCGGGTCTCGACGAGTCGACGGCGATGGACGTCATCGGGGTGCTCGGGATGCACTGCCTCGCGTGGGAGCTGACCATCTCCGCGTCCGAACGCCTCGCCGAGATGTCGATGGATCCGTCACTCGTGGCCGAGCACATCGCGTTCCTCGAGCGAGGCTTTCACCGAGGGATCGGATGGATCCTCGACGGCGTGACCTCCGACCAACGTGGTCGACACACTTGACGTCGATACTTCACATGATGTGAAGTATCAGGTATGCCAAACACTTGTCGTTCCACGAGACGGATCGTTGCCGTCATCGGTGCCGTGGCGGTCATCGCCCTGTCCTCGTGCGGGTCCGACGACGGCGGCGTGTCGGGGTCGGTGCCCGCCGACACGTCCGGGGCGGCGTCCGGTCCGACGGATCCACCCGACTCGGACCCACCGACGACCGATGACCCCGAGGCGGACACCGAGGACTCCGACACCGACACCGACAGCGGACCGGCGGCGTCGAACACAGGACCGACGACCCGGACGGTCGAGCACGCACTGGGGACCAGCGAGGTGCCGGCCGACCCTTGACGCATCGTCGTGATCGACTCGATCGCCACGCTCGACAGCGTCGTCGCACTCGGTGCCGACGACCGGCTGGTGGGTCGCATCAACCTGTCCGGCTCCGACGATCCATCGTGGCTCGACACCGACGTCGAGGCGATCCCACTCCTCGGGACGTGGCCCACCATCTCGATCGAGGAGATCCTCACCGCCGACCCGGATCTCGTGATCGGGTACCAGAACGCCGCCGAAGTGCTCGGACCGACCGACGAGCGCGTGCCGGTCGTCGCCGTCGCCCCGACGGACGGCGTCACCAACCCGCGGTGGCAGGACGTGCTGCTCGGCGTCGGCGATTCGCTCGACGAGTCTGACGCGGCCGAGGAATTCATTGCCGGCTACGACGCACGTGTCGACGAGGTGGTCGCAGGGCTTCCCGACGGATTCGCGGGCCGCGAGGTGCTCGTCCTCCTCGGCCAGGCCGGGATGACCGGGTTCGCCATGGGACCCAGCGCGACCCCCGCCGAGGTCTTCGAGCGCGTCGGGCTCGAGGTCTCGCCGTCACTGGAGGGTCAGGGCGACTTCGTGACGCTCGTCGAGGAGACCGTGCCCGATCTCCCCGCCGACGTCGTCCTCATGCTCGACTTCGATGGCGGGGCCACGGACTGGAACGCCGTGCTCGCCGACCTGCCGGCCTACGCCGCCAACCCGGCGATCGCCGAGGGGGTCGTCGTGGTCGACGGCAGTCTCTGGTTGAACGCCGGGCCCATCGGCCAGCTGCAACTGCTCGACGAGATCATCGAGGTGCTGGCGCCATGACGGATGAACCGACCCGCGCGACCGTCGACTGGGGCGTCGTTCGCCACGTCGAACTCGCCGATGGGGCCCGATTGCTCGTCCGCTCCACCGAGCCGGAGCCGACCCGTCCGGTCCTGCTCGTGCTCGCTCGTCACGGCGGGAACGGTCTCGAGTTCTCCTCGGTCGCCGCCGACCTCGCCGACCACTGGTGCGTAGTCGGCGTCGACCTCCGCGGCAGCGGTGGATCCGACTGGCTGCCGGACGAGCAGGGGTACTCCCAGCAGCAGTGGTGTCGCGACGTGATCGAGGTGCTCGATCGGACCGGACTCGAGCCGACCGCAGCCGTCGGCGTGTCGCTCGGTGGAATGCTCATCGTCGACCTCCATGACTCGGGAGCCGTTCACCTCGAACGCGCCGTCGTGGTCGACATCGCACCCGAGTGGCCCGTTCCAGCGGACCACGCAGCGATGGCCGAGAGGATGGCGACGAACCTGCGACTGCTCGGCGGGACGTACCCGGACCTCCACAGCATCACGGAGGCGTGGCGCACCGTCCAGGCCGACGTGTGGCCGAACGTCGACCAGCACGTCATCGCTCGATCGGCCGCAGCGTGCACCAGAGAGACCGAGGAGGGCTGGCGATTCGCCTGCGACGTGGCGGGGTACATGATGCGGGCTCCCGGCGAGCCGCCGATCCTCGATCGCTGGGCGGCATGGGAGTCACTCGTCGACCGGGTGGACACGCTCGTCGTGCGCGGTGAGATCTCCGAACTGGTCGCCGACGACGCCTTCGAGCGGATGATCGAGGGCGAACGAGCCAGTGGGCTCGTCGTCCGCGGCGTCGGTCACTGGCCGCCGCTCGAACTCGAACCGACACGATCGGCCGTCGCCGACTCGTTGAGCTGACGGAACGACCGGATGGTGGGGCTCGCTCTGCTCTGGGGGGCCATCGGAGGGCTTGCGTTCACCGCGGTGGTCCTGCTGTCGTGGCGGCTCACGCCACAGGTCTGGCTCGGCGACGTGACCGGCGGCGAGCAGCGACCCGAGGTCAACGTCGTCAACGCCACCTGGTTCGTGTTGGTGGTCGCATCGTTCGTCGGCGGCGGGTTCGCCGCCGCGTGGTTCGCAGCGAGCCGACACGACGCGTCGTTCGTCGACGCTGCGGTCGTGGCGTTCACCGTCATGGCGATCGTCAACCTGGTCGACCTCGTCGTCGTCGACATCGCCGTCTACCTCTGGTGCCGGCCCTCGTTCATGACACTCCCGGGCGTCGAGATGCCCACCGACTACGGCATGCACGTGCGGGGTGCGGTCAGCGGATTCATGATGGCGGCGCCGATCTCGCTCCTCGCCGCCGCCCTGTCGCTCGCCGCGTGACACCTCGCCCGAATCAGTCGCCGGGGCACTGCACGCCGATCAACGCGACGTACGTGCACACCTGGGAGCGACTCGCGACCCAGACGCCGTCGATCAGGGTGAGGTCGGCCGTGAAATCGGTCGCCGTGATCGATCCGCCCAGCGCCACGTCGAACACGACGGTGGCGCTGTCGCCGTTGATCGTCGCGCGCGTCGGGATGATCTCGATGCCACCGGCCGCTTCACCGGCGGCGAGGCCCGCCTCGACCGTGGGCAGCAGTTCGTCGAAGTCCTCGGTGTGCCTCCGCTTCTCGTCGAGCGACGCCTCGGGTCCGAGCACGATCACCCACGCGTCCATGGCCGCCTGCTCGGCCGCTGATGCGCCGTCGACGTCGAGGCCGTACAGCTCGACCGCCGACGCTGCGACGGTGTCGGGATCACCGTCGACGGCGAGTGCGAGGTCGGTCAGGATGCGATCGATCACGTACTGCAGGCTGAGAGGGCTCGCCTCGACGAGCGCGATCGACACGATCGGGTCGATGATGATCTCCCGTCGCTCCCGTGCGGCGCTGAGCAGGGCCTCCCGCGTGGGAAGGTTCTGCAGGCGTTCGGGCGGAGTCGGCGACCAGATGATGACGTCGCCGTCGAGCTCGTCGAGCCGTTCGAGGCTGACCTCGAGCTCGTCGTCCGGGCGGTCGAGCAGCGCCACGGGCGGATCGAAGCCGAGGTCGAGGAGGAACTGGTACCGGGCGTCACCGAGGTCGAAGGTGTTGACGCCGCCGTCCTCGCGAGCGTTGGCGAGCACCGCTTCGAGTCCCGCGAACTCGGGGTGAGCGGCGCGGACGTCGGCGAAGCGGGCGTCGGTGTCTGCGATCGCCTGCGCAGCCTCGTCGACTCGATCGAGGGCGAGCCCGATGACCTCCTGACGCAGCCGCCACGGCACCTCTGCTTCGACGGTGCCCACCGGCCGAGCGATGGTGGGGGCGATGGCCGACAGGGTGTCGTACTCGCCTTCGTCGAGCCGCAGGTTGATGGCGAAGATGAGGTCGGGTTGGAGCGCGGCGACCGCTTCGAGGTTGAGGACCGTCTGGTTCAGCAACTCGGGCATCTCGCCGGTGACGAGGTGCTCGGCCCACGGCCACACCACGACCGGCTGCGAGTCGTAGTTGGCGCGCACCCCCACGGGCTGAACACCGACCGCCAGCACGAAGTCGTGCTCTGCGTATCCCACCGTCACCACTCGCTGCGGTTCCTCGGGGATCACGGTCGTGCCGAAGACGTGCTCGATCTCGACGGGGTATGGAGCGTCGATCGAGTCGTCCGCCGGCGACTCGGTCGAGGTCGAGTCGGAGACGGTCGACTCGGTGTCGGCGTCGGCGTCGGCGTCGGGGTCGGCCGCCTCGTCCGTCTCCCCGTCGCCGTCGGTCGGCGCGCCGGCTGCGACGTCGGGGGCCGCCGGCGGCACGGCACCGGTGGCGAACGGTTCCCCGGACTCC
>JBCCTP010000410.1:0-4587 GCA_039198505.1 Actinomycetota bacterium
CACTCAGAGAGCGCGGTAGTCGACGTGGAGTTCGGTCAGGCCGCGGAGGACGTAGGTGTCGTTCACCGGGAACTCGTTGTGGTCCGACAGCGAGATGTCGGCCATCCGGTCGAGGAGGTGGTTCGTCGCGATGCGGCCCTCGGCCCGGGCGAGCGAGGCACCGATGCAGAAGTGCTCACCGTGACCGAACGCGAGGTGATCGCGGACGTTGTCGCGTTCAGGGTCGAGATCGTCGGGGTCGGCGAAGTGGTCACCGTCGCGGTTCGCCGACCCGTAGAGCAGCCAGCAGTGGTCGCCGGCCGGGATCGTGACGGCGTCGTCACCGCTGCCGATCGTGACCTCCTCCTTCGCCATCCGGAACAACCCGCCCACCGGAGCCTCGTAGCGCAGCGCCTCCTCGACGAGACCCGGGACCAGCGACCGATCGGCGCGGACCCGCTCCTCGAGATCGGGCCGCGTCGCCAGGTGGTGGACGATGTTGGAGATCAGGTTGGTGGTCGTCTCGTTCCCGGCGACGAGGAACTGCGAGAGCATCGACAGCATCTCCTCCTCGCTCAGCCGCTCGCCGTCGAGCTCGGCGTTGGCGACGTCGGAGATCACGTCGTCCTGCGGGGTCTCCCGACGCTCGGTGAGCTTCTCCGAGAAGTAGTCGGCGAACTCGACGTTCGACACGAGGTACCCGCGGACCTGCTCGACGGACGGCGACGCGTTGCCGACCGGCATGACGAGGTCGTCGGACCACCGCTTGAACGTGGCGAGATCGTGGTCACCCACGCCGAGCGCCGACGCGATGATCGTCATCGGGAACAGCATCGCGAAGCGCTGCACGATCTCGACCGTGCCCCGCTCGCCCGACGCGACGAGACAGTCGTCGAGCAGACCGGCCGCGATCTCGTTCATGCGGTCCTCGAGGGCGGCGATGTTGCTCGGCCGGAACGCCATGTTGACGAGCACCCGCTGGCGGCGATGGTCGGGCGGGTCGGCGTTGAGCAGGACGGCGGCGCGTCCCCGCCGGCCCATCACCTGCTGGAACACCGACGCCATCTCGGGGTCGCGGGACAGCTCCTCCATCGCCGCCGCCATCACGGAACCGGCCGCCTGCGGACCGGTCGGCATCGCCGACGAGAAGTGCTCGGTGTCGCGCAGCACGGCACGTACGTCGTCGTATCGCGTCACGATCCACGCACCGAGCTGCTCGTGGAACGCGATCGGCGACTCGTCGCGCAGGGACGCGAACGCCCCGTACGGACAGCGAATCGCCTCGGGATCGCGCGCCACGAGGGCGTCGATCGGGTGAGCGGTGATGGTCGTGGCGTTCGGACTCATGGTCGGTGTCTCCGATCCTCTACTCCGCGTCGACCGGTGTGGTTCCGACGCGATGGTTCGCGATCTGCGGACCGCCGACCCACCCACACAGCTGGGGGTCGCACTCGCGCAGCTCGCCCGAGATGTGATGACCGTCGACGCCGAAGATCCCCTCCTTGCCGTCGAGGGTCACACGGATGTTGCCGTTGCCGTCCTGTTCGTGCAGTGCCCCGGTGAACGGATGCACGATCCCCGCGCTCACCGCCGGCCTCGCTCCGTCGACCGCGCCTGCCGCGGCACCGGGTCGCCCACCGCGACGTCGGCGACCGGCTCGGTGCCGACCCACTCGTCGAACAGCGCGTGCAGCCACCGGATCTTCGACTCCTGGTAGTTCGAGAACGTGGCCCCCGGCTTCCAGGTGGTCTCGAGTCCCTTCTGGACCTTGGCCATGTTGAACACGTCCTGTTCGAACACCTTGGCCAGCATCCCGAGTTCGGTGGCTTCGGTCCACGGGTCGTCGACGCCGAGCTTCGTCTCGACCGCGGGCGGCGGCCGCTCGCCCTCGAACGGCGACAGGAAGAAGCACTCCATGATCGAGGTGCGGTGGTCGTCGCCATTGGGTCGGAACCGGTACACGATCCGGTTGAACGCACCCCACGGATGGAAGTTGGGGAACGCCGTGTAGTCGATCGAGTCCATCATCTCGGAGTCGCTCATCTGGTCGACGCGATCCCCGGCGATCGGACGCCACCGCTCGCGCGCCGCGCCCGCCGCGGCCGCCCGTGCGGTGACTCCGTCGGGGAGCTCGAAGGGCGCCTGCTGATCGACGCGGACGTCGAGCATCGACCGGAGCACGTCCTGCTCGCTGAGCCCCGGCTCGTCGCCGAGCAGCGGGCTCGGCGTGCCGCCCGGTGTGATGACGCGGGCACAGCGATCCCACACGTCGATCTGGCTGTTGGTGTCGCCGAGGTAGGGGAGGATCTGCGGGTGCGTCGCGTTGACGTGGTACGCCTCACAGAACGCCTCCTGCGCGATCTTCCAGTTGGCCTCGATCACCCGGGACACGTGTGCCTCGACGTACCGGTTGCCGAGGTCCCACACCTCGAACTGCTCGACGAGTTCGCCGAGGTGATCGTCGAGCGACCCACAGTCGGGGTCGGGGTTGATGAACACGAATCCGGCCCAAGTGTCGACCCGGAGCTCGGGCAGCGAGAACTCGTCGGGACGCTGATCGACGTGCGGGAAGTCCCACGCTGCCGGGACGTCGTGCAGGTCACCGTCGAGCGTCCACGCGAACCCGTGGAACGGGCAGCGGATCTCGGAGCAGTGGCCGTCGTACTCCTTGAGCTGCCGACCTCGATGGAGACACGCATTGGGATACGCCTTGATGCCGTGGTCGTCGGCGGTCGGCTCGGCGTGGCGCACGACGATGAACGACAGCTCGGCGATCTCGTAGAGGACGTAGTCCCCCACGTTCGGGATGTGCTCCTCGCGACACGCGAATTGCCAGACGCGCTTCCACAGCCGCTCGACCTCGCGGCGGTGCCACTCGCGGCTGGTGTAGCGCTCGATGGGGATGTCCTCGGTCCCGAACGAGCGCGCCGACTCGAGGCGCAGGACGTCGGGGACCGGATGGGTGTCCTCGTCGAGGAGCTGCTGGTACGAGAGGCCGGGCGAGCGGGCGAGGTCGATTCCGCGGGTCGCCGGGTCGACGGAGTCGGACGTGGCGGTCATCCGATGATTATCGATCGCGCGATCAATTCCGATCGCAGCGGAGGGACCCGCGATGATTCGGGGCGGGTGACGCAGGGGGCGTCACTCGTGTTCCCCGACCCGCCGGGCCCACCGTCCGGCGACCGACCCAGGAGGTCAACCCATGCCCGGACCGCTCGACGGAGTGAAGGTCGTCGATCTCAGCCAGGTCGTCGCCGGCCCGGTCGCCGCGATGCTCCTCGCCGACCAGGGAGCCGACGTCATCAAGGTCGAACCGACCACCGGTCTCGGCGACCTGACGCGCCTGCCGTCGTTCGAGAAGGGTGGACTCGGCGCGTTCTACCTCAACAACAACCGAGGCAAGCGCTGTCTCTCGGTCGACCTCACCCAGGACGCCGCGAAGCAGATCGTGCTCGACCTGTGTCGCGACGCCGACGTGTTCATCGAGAACTTCCGACCGGGCGCCACCGCGCGGCTCGGACTCGGCTACGACGAGGTCGCCGCGGTCAACCCCGACGTGATCTACCTGTCGATCAACGGCTTCGGGTCGACCGGTCCGTACAGCACTCGACCCGTGCTCGACCCGGTCATCCAGGGCCTGTGCGGGATCATCGACCGCCAGGTCAACCCGCAGATCCCGTTCCCCGACATGGTGCGCAACCTCTTCTGCGACAAGTCGACCGCGCTGCAAGCAGCGCAGGCGGTCAGCGCGGCGCTCTACGCGCGGGAGAAGGGAGCCGGCGGGCAGTTCATCGAGATCCCGATGATCGACGCCGGCATGTACATGTTCTGGCCCGACGGGATGATGGACATGACCATGCTCGACGACGACGCGAGCGGTGGGATCCGCCTGGCCACCGTCTACAACCTCACCGAGTGCTCCGACGGCAAGATCGTCTACTTCGCCGCGTCCGATGCGCAGCGCAACGGGGTGTCGGTCGCGCTGGGTCATCCCGAGTGGGCCGAGGACGAGCGCTTCAACTCGATGTTGGCGCTCGCGCAGAACCCGGAGAACTTCGTGTTGCTCGGCGAGATGCTGACCGAGGCGTTCGCGGAGCTCACGTGTGAGGACGCGCTCGCACGGCTCGTCGAGGCCGACGTGCCGTGCGGACCGGTCCTCACCGCCGAGGAGTCCGTCGTCGACGAGCAGATCGTGCACAACGAGACGCTGATCGAGTGGGAGCACCCCGCCGCCGGGAAGATCCGCCAGCCGCGTCCAGCGGCGCGGTTCTCGAAGACACCGGCCGCGGCCGGAGCGACCGCGTCACTGCGCGGCGGCGACAACGACTCGATCCTCGCCGACCTCGGCCGGTCGGCCGACGACATCGCCGCGCTCCGAGAGTCCGGCGCCATCGGGTAGAGCGCGACCGCGCCTCCGGCACGCTCGACGCGGCGAGGGAAGCGCCAGCGACGAGCCGCACGCGATCCGAGACGGCGAACCCGGACACTGTCCGCCTGCGCCCGTGCCAGAAGCGGACAGTGTCCGGATCTGGCACTGGCAGAAGCGGACCGGTGATCACGCGGCGAGGTGAGCCATCAGACGAGCCGTCCGGTCCGTTGCGGCGTCGG
>JBCCTP010000411.1:0-4569 GCA_039198505.1 Actinomycetota bacterium
CGCCTGCTTGACCAGGGCCTCATGCGGGCCAGGGCCAAGCAGGCGGTCCAGCGCTTCGCGGGGATGGAACCCGGGCGACCCGTCGGCGGCACCTACTACCTGTACCGCACCCTGCGGAACCTCAATCTCGACAACATGCTCGACAAGATGATGGAGGCCACTCGGGAGCAGATGAACTCCGAGATGACCCCCCTCGAAGAGCGGCTCGAGAAGGAGGAGTACTCCGACCGCATCGAGAAGTTCAAGGGCGAGATCGAGGCCGAGATCCGGCGTCGGCTGGTCGCCGACCGCGGCGCCGAGGCGATGGCCAAGACGTTGCGCAAGCCGCTCCCCGAAGACGTCGAGTTCATGCATGCCTCACGCGACGAGATGGTGTCGCTGAAGAAGGCGTTGTACCCGCTCACGCGCAAGCTCGCCGCCCGCCTCGCCCGCAAACGCAAGCACGGTCGCAAGGGTCCGCTCGACTTCCGCAACACCGTGCGTCACTCGCTCAGCTACGGCGGTGTTCCGGCCGAGCCGAAGTTCAAGTACCCCCGTCCGGCCAAGCCCGAACTCATCGTCATCGCCGACATCTCCGGGTCGGTCGCGGCGTTCGCCCGCTTCACGCTGATGCTGGTCTACGCCATCCAGAACCAGTTCTCGAAGGTCCGGTCGTTCGTGTTCATCGACGGCATCGACGAGGTCACCGACTTCTTCCGGGCCACCGAAGACATCTCCGAGGCGATCCACCGGGTCAACACCGAGGCCGACGTGGTGTGGGTCGACGGGCACTCCGACTACGGCCACGCCTTCGAGGTGTTCTGGGAGCGCCACCAGAAGGACGTGGGTCCCAAGTCGACCGTGCTGCTGCTGGGCGACGCCCGGAACAACTACCACGCCAGCCAGAGCTGGGTGGTCAAGGAGATGCAGCACAAGGCACGCCACGTCTACTGGCTCAACCCCGAGCCGAAGAGCTACTGGAACACCGGCGACTCCATCGTGGGCGAGTACGGCGTGCACACCGACGGCGTCTACGAGTGCCGCAACCTGCGACAACTCGAGGCGTTCGTCGACCTGCTCGCCTGACGTCCTGCGACGTGTCGCGCTGTTGGCGCCGGGGTGAACGCACGGCGACCGCGCGTCGACGTGTCAGACGATCTGTCGACAGTCACCGCGCGAACACGCGACGATGGTCGTCATGAAACGACTTCAGGTACTCGGCTGTGCCGCCGCCCTTGCGGCCGGTGCAGTCGTCACGGCGGCCAGTCCGGTGGAGGCTGGAAGGAGCTCACGACCGAGCGTGTCGGTCTCCGACGCGACGGCTGGCGAGGCCGACGGTGCGATGAACTTCGAGGTGTCCTTGGACGCACCCTCGAATCGTGCGGCCGTGGGCATCGCGTTCACGCAGAACCGGTCGGCGAAGGCTCGACAGGACTTCCAGCGCACCATCCAGCTCGTCGTGATCCCGGCTGGACACACCTCGACCACCGTGTTGGTGCCGCTCATCGACGACGACGTCGAGGAGGACGACGAGACGTTCCGGCTCCGGGTGCTCCCGCTGTTCGGAGCACGCGGTGGTGACACGAGGGGCGTCGGCACGATCGTCGACGACGACGGTGGCGACAGCTCGCTGACCGTCAACCTGCTCCACATCAACGACCATCACTCGCACCTGCAGGAGGAGGACGGCGAACTCGACCTCGGCACGAGCGTCGGTGAGTTCGAGCACGTGCTCGGCGGATTCCCGCGGGTGGTCACGAAGATCCAGGAACTCGAGGCGAGCCTCGAGAACACGGTCAAGATCCACGCCGGCGACGCCATCACCGGCACGCTCTTCTACAGCCTGTTCGGCGGCACCGCCGACGCTGCGCTGATGAACGAGGTGTGCTTCGACATGCTCGCTCTCGGCAACCACGAGTTCGACGACGGTGACGACGGCCTGGCCTCGTTCATCGGCGATCTCAACAACGGCCAGCCGAACAGCGATGGCGTCGTGTGCGACACGCCGGTGATCGCTGCGAACGTGGTCCCCGAGGTCGGCACCCCGCTGGCTCCCGACGCCGACACGAGCCTGATCCAGCCGTACGTGATCAAGGAGTTCGACGGCCAGAAGGTCGGATTCATCGGCATCGACATCAAGCAGAAGACCGAGGTGTCGTCGTCGCCGTTCGAGACCACCCAGTTCCTCGACGAGGTCGAGACCGCGCAGGCCAAGGTCCACGAACTGCAGGAGATGGGGATCGAGAACATCGTCCTCGTGACCCACCAGCAGTACTCGAACGACCTCGACCTCGCCGGCCAGGTCTCGGGCATCGACGCCATCGTCGGTGGCGACAGCCACAGCCTCCTCGGCGACTACGGCCCGTTCGGCCTCAACCCCGAGGGCGAGTACCCGACGATCACCACCAACGCCGACGGCGATCCGGTGTGTGTCGTTCAGGCCTGGCAGTACAGCTACGTCGTCGGTGAGCTGAACCTCACCTTCGAGAACGGCCACGTGAGCGAGTGCGGTGGCACGCCGCACCTGCTCGTCGACGCCCCGTTCGTGTACGAGGTTCCCCGCGTCGACGAGAACGGTGAGCCCGTGCTCGACGAGGACGGTGACCAGATCATCGACGACGTGACCGCCGAGGGCCCCGAGCTCGAGGAGATCCTCGCCGCCATCGAGGCCACGCCGCTGATCGACGTGGTCGCTCCCGATCCGGGTGCGACCGGCGTGCTCGACACCTTCGCCGAGCAGGTCGACGTGCTGACCCAGCAGGTGATCGGATCGGCCAGCGAGGACCTGTGCCTCAACCGCCTGCCGGGCGATACCCGGTCGCAGATCTGTGCGCCCGACGAGGTGGCCGCCTCCGGCGCCGCCGCCGACGTCAACGGCGGCTTCATCCAGCAGATCGTGACCGATGCGTTCGCCGCCCGTGCGTTCCGCGCCGACTTCGCCCTGCAGAACGCCGGTGGCGTCCGCATCGACATCCCGGAGGGTGACGTGTCGATCGGCGACGTGTACACGCTCCTGCCGTTCGCCAACACGCTGGTCGAGCTCGAGCTGACGGGCGCCGAGGTGAACCTCGCCCTCGAGCAGGCCGTCGAGAACTTCCTCGTCAACGGCGGCTCGACCGGCTCGTACCCGTACGGCTCGGGCCTGCGGTGGGATCTCGATCTCAACCAGGCGTTCGGGGAGCGCTTCACGAACGTCGAGGTGAAGCAGGACGACGGCACCTGGGTGGCGATCGATCAGGCCGCCACCTACGTGGTGGCGACGAACAGCTTCATCGCCAGCGGTCGGGACGGCTACCTCGCCTTCGGTGTGGCGTTCGACGAAGGCCGCGTGGTCGACACGTTCATCGACTACGCGCAGGGCTTCATCGATTACCTCGAGCAGGACGTCAACGGGGTCCTGACCGTGCCGGCACCCGAGGACTTCTCGACGCAGACCTTCATCCCGGAGGCCGTGGCTCAGCCGTAGTCGCCGTCGGGCAATCCATCGAACGGCTCAGCGCCGCACCGGGCACACTGGCTCGGTGCGGCGTTGTGCTGTCATCGGAGCGTCGGGCAGCGGGAAGTCGACCCTCGCGGGTCGGATCGCGCGGGTCCTGGACGTCGAGTGCATCGACCTGGACGAGCTGTTCCACGGTCCCGATTGGTCGCTGCCCGAGACGCCCGAGTTGCGGCGTCGGGTCACCGAGGCGCTCGACCGAGCCGACGCCGACCGCGCCGGATGGGTCGTGTCGGGCAACTACTCCACCACCGCGGACATCGTCCACGGTCGTGCCGACGCGATCGTCTGGCTCGATCTCCCCCGATGGCGGTCGACGGCGCGGGTCGTGCGCCGCAGCATCAGGCGCGCCGCCACCCGGGAAGAGCTCTGGGGCGGGAATCGGGAGCGTTTCCGCAATCTCGTGTCACGCGACCCGGAGACCAACATCATCGTCTGGGCGTGGACGAGCCACCCCCGAGTGCGTGCCCAGTACGAGACGCTCGCCTGCGGCCCGCTGTGGGCGCGGGCGACCGTCCATCGCCTGACGTCGACCGACGAGGTCGCGCGCTTCGAGGCGGGGCTTCCCCACGCTCCGTGATGATCCGCCCCGTGGTCGGTCGTCTCACGTTCCGGTGAGGCGCTCGACCACGGGAGCGAAACCCTCCACGTCGCGGATCACGTAGTGGTGGATGCCCAGGGACTCGCGAAGCCGGACCACCTGGTCGACGATCTGGTCGACCGAGCCGATCAGGGTGAACGGCAACTCGGAGAGGTCGGCGGGATCGAGTGCGAGCCGGTCGGCCGCCCTGGTGCGCTCCTCGTCGCCGCCGCCGACGCCCACGATCTGGACGAGCGCCGACAGATCGATCTCCGCGAAGCGATCGCCGGCGGCCTCCTCGAGCCACCGTCGGCGCTCGTCGAGCTGGGCCCGCTGGAACCCGCCCGCACCGGGATCACCCGTTCCCTCGGCATGGGTCAGGCCGGTGAACTGGAAGATGTCGCTATTGCGAGCCGCGATCGAGACGACTCGGCGCCCGTGTCCCCCGACGAGGAGTGGCACCCGGTCGACGGGCCGGACACCGAGGTCGTCGATCGACACGGTGACCTCCTGC
>JBCCTP010000412.1:0-4560 GCA_039198505.1 Actinomycetota bacterium
CGGCGCCGACCTCCGGGCTGCGCTCGTCGACCGCGGAACCGAGATGACCTGGTACCCGGGCCACATGCAGCACCGGTACGACAACTGGGTCGAGGGCCTCAACGGTGACTGGCTCGTGAGCCGACAGCGGTTCTTCGGAGTGCCGATCCCGCTGTGGTATCCGCTCGACGCGAACGGCGAGCCGATGTACGACGAGCCGATCGCACCGTCCGAGGACCAACTCCCGATCGATCCGTCGACCGACGTCCCCGACGGCTCCACCGCCGATCAGCGTGACCAGCCCGGTGGCTTCACCGGCGAGACCGACATCTTCGACACGTGGGCGACGTCGTCGCTCACACCCCAGATCGCCGGTCACTGGGAGGAGGGTGACGGGCTGTTCGAGCGCGTCTTCCCCTACGACATGAGGCCGCAGGGTCACGACATCATCCGCACGTGGCTGTTCTCCACGGTCACACGTGCGCACCACGAGCACGACGAGGTCCCGTGGACCAATGCGGCTCTGTCGGGCTGGATCCTCGACCCCGACCGCAAGAAGATGTCGAAGTCGAAGGGCAACGTCGTCACGCCCATGGGCTTGCTCGAGCAGTACGGCACCGACGCGGTCCGCTACTGGTCGTCGTCGGCGCGTCCGGGCGTCGACACCACGTTCAGCGAGGAGCAGATGAAGGTCGGGCGCAAGCTCGCCAACAAGGTGCTCAACGTGTCGAAGTTCGTGCTCGGATTCGGCAGCGGCGATGACGCCACCGACGCAGCTCGCGTCACCGAACCGGTCGACCTGGCGATGCTCGCTCGCCTCGACGGTGTCATCTCCGAGGCGACCTCGGCGTTCGACGCGTACGACTACGCGCGGGCGCTCGAGCGCACCGAAGCCACGTTCTGGTGGTTCTGCGACGACTACGTCGAGCTGGTCAAGAACCGCGCGTACGGCACGCTCGGCGACGAGGCCGCTGCGTCGGCCACGAACGCACTGCGGATCGCCCTCGGATCGTTCCAGCGACTGCTCGCACCGTTCCTGCCGTTCGCCACCGAGGAGGCGTGGTCGTGGTGGCACGACCACAGCATCCACGCGGCCGAGTGGCCCACGCCGAGCGGTCTCGGCGGCGACGACTCGCTGCTCGACCCGGTGGTCGAGGTCCTCACCCTCGTCCGTCGAGCGAAGTCCGAGGCCAAGGTCAGCCAGCGGGCGGCGGTCGATCAGGTCACGGTCACGGCGGCCGACGCCGCCGGAGCAGCCATCGAGGCCGGTCGATCCGACCTGATCGCAGCCGGCACCATCTCGACGCTCGACATCGTGCCGGCGACCGACGGCGGCCCCGTCACCTGCGACGTGGTCCTCGCCGCCGCCGACTGACCCGCGCCCGACCCAACAGCACATCCGGGGCCGGGTCCGATTCGTGCTGTTCTCGGCACGTTCGGGACCCGGCACGATTCGTGCTGATTTCGGCACGTTCGGGACCCGGCACGATTCGTGCTGTTTCGGGCGGTGCGGAATCTGGCGGGTGCGGGATCGGTAGCGTCTCGTCGGTCATGGGCCGGACGTTCGACACCGCTGCCGACGAGTCGGCCGACGAGTTCGAACCGCCGACCGTCCGCGCACCCGATCGGTCGACGCCCGCCCGACTGAAGCGGACCTGGGGCCAGCGCCTCACCATCGCGGCACTCGGCGTGGGCGCGTTCGCAGCCTTCGTCAGCGCGGCGGCGGTCTGGTACGCCCAGCAGCAGCTCGAGAACCGCAACCTCGTGTCGGTCGACGACGGGTCCGCCGCTCTCGCCGACGTCTCCGCCGACGCCGGATTCGCAGCCGACGGCGCTCTGGCGTCGTCCGGCGGTGATGTTCCGACCGGTGACGACGGTCCCGAGACCGCCGACGAGTCGTCCGTCGAGGTCGCGCCGGTCGAGACCTTCCCCGACGCCGACCCCGAGGCGCGCAACATCCTGCTCACCGGGTCGGACAACAACGCGTGCATCGATCCCGACTCGCCGTACGCCGCCGCGTTCGGCGACCGCGAGGGGTTCGGCGAGCGCAGCGACACGATCATGATGTGGCGGGTCAACCCGTCCACGTCGCAGATCGCCGTTCTCTCGTTCCCCCGCGACCTCTGGGTCACCATCGCGGGACGCTCGAACAAGCAGCGGATCAACACCGCCTACGAGCGCGACGATCCGCAGCGCCTCATCGACACGATCGCCCTCAACTTCGGCGTCCTCACCGACCACTACGTCCAGGTCGACTTCTGCGCGTTCAAGCAGCTCGTCGACGCGCTCGACGGCGTCGCGGTCCCGTTCGACACACCGGTGCGCGACGTCAACACCGGTCTCAACGTGCCCGAACCGGGTTGCTTCGAGTTCGACGGTGACCACGCCCTCGCCTACGTGCGGTCTCGCAAGCTCCAGTTCTTCGAGGACGGCAGCTGGAAGAGCGACGGCGGCTCCGACCTCAGTCGCATCTCACGTCAGCAGGACTTCATCCGCCGTGTGGTCGAGGAAGCCATCGACAACCGCTTCTCGCCGAGTGTCATCAGCAGCCTTCTCGAGGCGAACGACGAGTTCATCGTCACCGACGACTCGCTCGATCCCCGCACGATCCTCGAGTTCGCCGGTGTGGTCCAGGAGGTGTCGCCCTCGTCGATCACCACGTATCAAGTCGAGGCGGTCAACGCCACCATTCAGGGGAACGCGGTGCTCGACCCCCGGCTCGGCAGCGACGACATGGAGGCGATCCTCGCGGTCTTCCGCGGCGAGGCGACCCTCGCCGACCGACCCGAAGAGCAGGACCTCGACGACGACACCGAGACCACCACGACGGTGCCTCCCACCACCGTGGCCGTGACGTCGCCTCCCACCACGAGCGACGGTGCGTTCATCGATCCCGACACGGCGATCCCGTCGACGGTCGCCGACGACGTGCCCGCCGTCGTCACGACCACGCTGCCCGAGGTCGAGGCCGAGCAGGACGTCGTGGGCGTCGTGCCCGACGCCGACGCCTCCTGCCGCTGACCGGCACGCGCCCACAAATCGGTGGCTGCCCGCCGGACGGCGCGGGATGATGACGCCGTGGGGAGGTTGCGTCAGCGTCGCCGATCCGGGTCGGGCGAGGATCGAGCCTCCACGATCCGATACCCCGGCTTCCTCCGTGCCGCCGGCGCCACCATCGCCAACACCGTCCGCTACGTGGTGAGCCGACGACGACGGCTGTCGCTCGAAGGTCGCGTCGTCGAAGACACGTATCGCAACTGGTCGGGGGATCGGCGTCACCGGGCCGATGTGCGCAGGCCCACGTCCGTCGCCGAGGTCCAGGAGATCGTTCGATCGGCCCCGTCGATCCGCGTCGTCGGCAGCGGACACTCCTTCAACGACGGCCTGCGGACGGACGGCGTCACGCTCTCACTCGACCTGCTCGCCGGCGTGGTCGGGATCGACCATGCTGCGAAGCAGGTCACCGTGTGGGGCGGCACCCGCCTGCGCGATCTGACACCTGCCCTGCTCGACGAGGGCCTCGCGTTCGAGACGCTCGCGTCGCACGACGCGCAGAGCATCGCCGGGATCCTGTCCACCGACGTCCACGGCACCGGTCGCGCCCCATCGCACTTCAGCGACGCGGTCGTGTCGCTCGACCTCGTCGACGGAACCGGCGCACTCCATGCCGACCTGCTGCCGGGCGACGATCGGTTCCGCGCAGCGGTCGGCGGGATCGGCGCCGTCGGCGTGATCACGAAGGTCACGCTGCGCGTGGTCGACGCCTTCCTCCTCGCTCAGGGAACGCAGGTCGAGACACGCGACTGGGCCGAGGAACACCTCGACGTGTTGTTCGACGACCACGAGCACGTCAGCTTCTACGCGTATCCGTTCACGCCGCTGCTCCACCTCCACACCTGGACTCGAACCGACCGACGTCGCTCCCGACTGGGAGCCTTCCGTGAGTCGCTGAACGAGGCGAAGGCGGCCGTGTCGGCGGCGACCTTCGGCGATGCCACAGCGCACTGGGGGCTGCTGCCGAAGACGGCCTCGGCGGCCCTCCGTCTCCAGCGGCCGACCAAGCTGGTGCTCCACTCCCACGAGGCGTTCAGCCGCAGCCAGTACCACCTGCACCAGGAGCTCGAGATCGCCGTCCCACGGACGCGCGTCTGGTCCGACCTGCGTGAACTGCTCGAACTGTACGAACGGCGGTACGAGCGACAGCGGCTCCCGTTCCTGCTGGTCGAGGTCCGGTTCAATCCGGCAGGTCACGACACCTCCTTGATCGGAGCGGGAGTGGAACGCGACACCGCGTGGCTGTGTCTGTGCTGCAACCAGTCCGGCGCGGTCGGCGAGTACTTCGCCGACGTCGAACAGTGGATCCGTGGCACCGATGCACGCGTCCACCTCGGCAAGTGGTGCGAGGGGCTCGACGTTCACGATCTCCGGCGGATGCACGGCGAGCGAGTCGACCGCCTCGACGACGTCCGTCGGCGTCTCGACCCCGCCGGCCGCTTCGCGAATCCCTTCGTCGACCGCGTGCTCGGCCCGACGGACCAGGCATCGGCCGCAACGGACTCGGACGGCGAGCGACCATGAACG
>JBCCTP010000413.1:0-4556 GCA_039198505.1 Actinomycetota bacterium
CGGAGATCCACAACGAGATCCTCCACGACGAGTCGCTCGCCTTCGCCGGCGACGCGAAGTTCCCCGAGTCGGATCACGCTCCCGTCGTCGCCGAGTTCGAACGCCCCTGAGCCCACACGCCCACCCGAGTGTTCAGACGCGGCGCAGGGGGGAGTGGGGGCCGGGTGGGAAACGCACCTCGACGGGGTCGCCGGGGCGGACGTCACCTCCGCGGACGACGACCGACATCACACCGGTCTTGAGCAGCAGCGATCCGTCGTCGTCGCGCCCGATCATCGCGGACTGGAGTCCGTCGGCGAGGCCGTTGATCTGCCCGCACGGATTCCGCAACCCGGTCAGCGCGAGCAGCGCCTCGTCGCCGAGCCGGACCATCGAACCGACCGGCAGTCGGATCAGGTCGAGCCCCCGGGTCGTGACGTTCTCCCCGACGGCGCCCGGTGCGACGTCGAAGCCGAGCTCCGCCACCTCGTCGAGGAGCTCGGACGCCACGAGGTGCACCTGTCGGAGGTTCGGCTGATCGGGATCCTTCGCCACCCGCGACCGATGCTTCACCCGGGCGCCCTGATGTGCGTCGCCGTCGACGCCGAGCCCCGGGACGAGCGTGATCGAGTCGTGCGACGCCTTCGAGAACGTGTGGTCTCCCGATCGGTGGACGCCGACCACGGTGCCGGTCAGATCGGCGGGCGACTCCGACACGAGATCCATGTCGGCAACGTAGCGATCGGCGTCGGTGGCCGAGCGACGGGTTGTCGTGGGATCGCGACGTCCGACCATCACGCCGCGGTCACAGAGCGAGCGCGTAGCCGGTGTCATCGGGGTCGTCGGCGAATCCCATCCGGGTGAGGTACCGATCATGGGTCACCGTGAGCGCCTCGGCCTTGAGCACACTCGCCCCGAGATCACGGAACACCTGCGCACCGGTGCCGTACAGCCACGACCCCAACCGCGAGTCGCGGTGTTCGCGGAGCACGTAGTCGAGCTCGATCCACAGTGCGTCACCGTCACGACGACCGAGGACCAGGCCCGCGGGGAGCCCGTCCCGCGTGAGGAGGAGTGCGACGTGGCGGTCGTCCTCGTTCGTGGCCGGCAGTCGGTCGAAGTCGGGTTGGAAGCGGCGGATGTCGTCGAGGTGGTAGCGGACGAAGTCGACGAGGAACGGCGAGTCGACCCGGATCCGCGATACACCGAGGTCACCGTGTCCCGAGCGACGGACGAGGTACTCGATCCGCAGGTACCAGAGGTTGATGACGGCGATCGCCGCGTTGGTGATGACGATCGGCCACGACTCGATGAGCAGGCCGTAGACGAGGAACGTCGCCGACCCGGCGAGCGAGATGATCCGGAGTCGCAGCAGTGACCGCATCGTGAGCGACACGACCACGAGCGCCGAGCCGAGATATCCGAGCAGCTCGGTCACCGGCGCCGCCTCACCCGCCGGTCGCCTCGCCGGCGGGGGTCTTCGTCTGGCCGCGCACGATCACGGCGAGAGCTCCGATCACTCCGGCCATCGCGACCGCCTGAATGGCGGAGACCGGCTCGTCGAGGATGATCCACGCCAGGATCGACGACGCGACCGGGATGAACAGCGTGAACGTGGACCCGACCCACAGCGGGATGCGCTGCAACGACCAGTTCATCAGCGAGTGGCCGATGATCCCGGCGACCACGATCATCACGCCGAGCCAGGCGAGGTTCTCGAGCGACGGGAACGACAGATCCTGACCGGCGGCGACGCCGATCGGCAGGCAGATGGCGGCGGTCCACAGCGACGTGCCGGCGGTGAACTCTGACGGCGTGAGCACACCCTTCGCCCGGCGCGACGCGACGAAGTACGCGCTCCATGCGAACAGCGCGCCGACCGCGAGGAGATCGCCGCGGAGGCTGGTGGCCTCGTCGCCCGCCGAGCTCGCGACGACCGTGATCGTGCCGACGAGCGCCACGATCGCCCACAGCGCATCCGATCGACGGATCGTCTCACCGAAGAACCGAACGGCGACGATGCCGACCACGATGGGCTGCAGCGACCCGACGACCGTGGCGTTGACGATGCTCGTCTCCTTCACCGCCGAGAAGAAGAGTGCGATGTCAGCGCCCAGCGCGATCCCGCCCCACATCGAGGCCCGAAGCACGCGGAGATCGATCCGCACCCCGCGGAACCGCAACCACAGCGACAGACCGAGGCCGAAGATCGCGAATCGGTAGACGCCGATCGCCAGCGCGCCCATGTCGATGTACTTGGCGAGGATCGTGCCGGTCGACCAGGCGGTGACCGCGATCCCGGCGCCGAGGAGACCACGCCCGAGTTCACCGGAGGCCGACTCGTCGCCGGCCGGCGGGCCCGTCGGGCGGTCGGCGGGGTCGCCACTCGACCGTTCCTCGGGCACCAGACTCACGCGCGCACGCTAGCGACCCTCCCGGGCGGCGGACCGGGTCAGTTGTCGGTGAGCAGCTCGATCGTGGCGACGCTGTCGCCGCCCACGCCGAGCACCAGCCGGTCGTCGTCGGTCCATCCGAGAGCGATCGTGTTCCCGAACCCGGACAGACCCTGGTCGGGGGGAAGGTCCGCGGGGAGACCGAGCGAGATCGGGTCACCGGCCCCGGCGTCGTCGATCGGCAGGACGATGAGCTCCGGTTCTGAGTCGTCGCCGATCCCGTCGACCGCCACGGCGATCGCCGAGCCGTCGGGTGAGAGTGCGGCGCCGAGCGGCAGCGCGTCGGCCAGGCGGAGGCGGACCCGATCGGTGTCGCCCGTCGTGAGATCGAGCAACGTCAACACGTCGTCGGCGGCCGACGTGTCGAGAAATCGGAGCGGGGTGAGATCGGCGATGAGCGCATGCGTCGGCGATGCGTCGACCAGCTGGATCGACGCGTTCCGGTCGCCGCCACGGAGTTCGAAGGACTCGACCGTGTCCCCGGCGACATCGACCACGAAGAGCTCGGGATCGTCGAACGCCTCGAAGTCGATTCCGAGCACGACCCACCGCCCGTCGCCGGTCGGACGCAACGCGGAGAGCGGAAGGACGTCGACGGGAAGATCGAGATCGCCGATCGGTTCGACGACCTCCTCGATCGTGCCGAGCTCGCCGGCGCCTGCGAGTTCGTCGGCAGAGACGATCCGCAGCTCGAAGTCGGACTCGTCCCGTGTGCGACGGAGGAACAGCAGGTCGCCGCCCGACGTGAAGGCCGGCGAGACGTCGACCAGTCCCTCGACACCAGGCCCCTCGCCCTCGACCGCCACGTCGTCGACCCCTTCGTCGGTGATGACCGTCGCCGTGCCCTCGACGAGATCGACCCGGACCAGATCGGGATCGACGAAGTCGAGCAGGAAGTCGCTGTGACCGACCATCACCCCGCCGTCCGCCGACCAGGCGGAGCGTTCGACGGCCAGGCGCCCGTCGAACGGAACGCACCCGGACGGACGGTCGTCGTCGATCGCCACGACGCAGATCTCGCCCGACGATCGCCGGACGTGGGCGACCGAGCGTCCGTCGGGTGAGACCGTCGCCTCGAACGCGGGGATCTCGCCGGCGACGACGGTGACGTCGCCGAGCCGCAGCGATGCGACGTCGACCGCATCCTCGCCCCCGTCGCCCGAGTCGGAACACGCCACGGCCACCGCCGTCGCGGTCGCGGCGGTGAGGAGCGTGAGACGACGGCGCCTGCGCACACCGCGAGTCTGGCCGACCGAAACCGCCCGGATGGTTCGCCGTACTGTCTGACCATGGAGACGTTGCGGACACCCGACGAACGGTTCGAGAACCTGCCCGACTTCCCCTTCGAACCGCACTACGCCGAGATCCCGGACGACGACGGCGGGTCACTTCGGGTCCACTACCTCGACGAGGGCCCGGCCGACGCCGCTCCCGTGCTCCTGCTCCACGGCGAGCCGTCGTGGGGCTTTCTGTACCGGCACATGATCCCGCCGCTCGTCGAGGCCGGACACCGTGTGATCGTGCCCGACCAGGTCGGGTTCGGGCGCTCCGACAAACCCACGGCGCAGTCCGACTACACCTACGCCCGACACGTCGCCTGGATGTCGTCGCTCGTCTTCGACCACCTCGACCTGCGCGACGCCACGTTCTTCGGCCAGGACTGGGGCGGGCTGATCGGACTTCGACTGGTCGCCGCCCAGCCCGACCGCTTCGCCCGCGTCGTGATCTCCAACACCGGTCTGCCGAACGGGCATACCCGACCGAGCGAGGCCTTCCTCGCGTGGCAGCAGTACTCGCAGACGGCTGACGAGTTCCCGATCGGAGCGATCGTCAGCCGGGCCGTCGTGACGCCGATGGCCCCCGAGGTGATCGCCGCCTACGACGCCCCGTACCCCGACGACTCGTACACCGCAGGCGCCCGCATCTGGCCGTCGATCGTGCCCACGTCGCTCGACGATCCGGAGGCGCCTGCGAACCAGAAGGCGTGGACGGTCCTCGAATCGTTCGACAAGCCGTTCCTGTGTTGCTTCTCCGACCAGGACGCCGTGACCGCGGGAGGTGACAAGCCGTTCCGCGAGAGGATCCCGGGGGCGGCCGGCCAGGCGCACACCACGGTCGAGAACG
>JBCCTP010000414.1:0-4548 GCA_039198505.1 Actinomycetota bacterium
CAGCCACGGGGGAGTTCGAACGAGATCACGTCGGGCATCGCTCTCGTGCGGCTCGTACCCGACGAGGTGCGCCCCGACGTGGGTGAGCAGCTCGGTCTGTGGGGCGGCGGGTCCGACGCCGACCGACGCGCCATCCGCTCCATCGCCCGCCTCACCACACTGGCGTCCGAGTCGGCGGTCACGGTGCCGGTCTCGGTGGGTGGTCGGCTGCCGGCCGAACGGTTCCACTGGACCCCGGCGACCCACGTCGACCTCGACGCCCGGCGAGTGCCCTCCACCGGTCTCGGGCCGGGGATGCTGCCGTCACTCGGCTCGACCGGCTCGACCGGCTCGACCGGCTCGTCGGTGTCCGGGGCTGCCGGGTCGGAGGCCGAGTCCGGTCCGTGGCCCGGACGGTTGCCGTCACCCTCGCCGGCCGCGGTGTTCGAGACCGAGCGGCCGGTCGACGTGGTCGACGCACACGGCCAGCCGGTCCGGGTGAGCGGTCGGGGCATGGTGTCGGCACCACCGGCACAGGTGCGTGTTCCCGACGGTGGTGAGCGTCGGGTCACCGCCTGGGCCGGGCCGTGGCCGGTCGACCAGCGGTGGTGGGATCCCGCCCGCCATCGACGCCTCGCCCGTTTCCAGATGGTCCTCGCCGACGATCGCGGCGACGAGAGCGCCTGGCTCGTCGTCGCCGAACGCCGCCAGTGGTGGCTCGCCGCGAGCTATTGAAACCCGTTCGAGCGGGGCGGAGGCCGACGCCCCCACCCCGCTCGTCATCGTCTGGATCAACCGGTTGCCGACGTTCGGCTCCTGATCACGGTCCGATGCCGGGGCCGACGGTCTCGATGTTGAGCTGACCCTCCAGGCCGGCGATCCGGTGCACCTCGACAGCCTGGAACTCCGGCGAGGCCGACATCTCCAGCAGCGTCGCCCGGCTGGGGTAGCGCACGATGGCGACCTCGTCCCACAGCTCCTCGACCTGACCGATCGTCAGGAAGGAGACGTCGCCCTCGAAGACGACCTCGGCCCCGAACAGCGGGAGCACGTCGCGCTGGCCTTCGGCGTAGAGCGCGTAGGCCTCGCGTCCGGTCAGGTCGGTCTCCCTGCCGTCCTCGTACTCGGCGACCTCCTTGAACTCGAGCAGGTTGACCATGTAGATCGGTCCGTCCGGCCCCGGTTGCTGGAACTCGGCGATCTGCTCCTCGGTACTGGGTGAGAGCTGGTTCACGACGATCATCTCCTCGCCCGCAGCCATCTGCAGGTCGGCCCCCGGCGGCGTCGGCGCAGCCTCGGGATCGGCGGCCTCCTCCGACGCGTCCTCGGCAGCAGGGTCGCTGCTCTCGTCGGCCGTGGTGTCTTCCGCAGCGGCGCTCGTCGTCGTGTCCTCGACGGCCGCGGTGGTGTCTGCGGCGGCAGGGTCGCTGCTCTCGTCGGCTGTGGTGTCCTCGGTGTCCTCGACGGCCTCGGTGTCCTCGACGGCATCGGTGTCCTCGGTGCCGTCGGCCTCCGAGTCGTCGCTGCCGCAGGCGGCGAGGATCAGAACCGCCGCCATCAGCGCTGGCCCGGTGATCTTCTTCATGGTGGTCTCCCTCCGATTGACGGCGCCGAGCGCCGTGCGTGACTGGTGGACTCATCGTCCTGGAAGACCGCCGGCCGGGAATCCGGCAGCGGGAGGCTTCACCAGTACTCCTCGGGGAGTAGTCGACCGGACTCGATCGCCGGGCAGTCGGCCGATCAGAGGTCGTCGAGGTGCATCAGCCCGGTCGGGAACGCCATCGCGACGAGCTGGCACCACTCCGCGCCCTCACGTCGCGCACGGCGACGTGCCGGATGCGGTGGGACGGAGAGTCGATGCCGGGTCGGATCGGCCGTGAGGGTCACGGCCGACGAGGCGTCCCCGGTGTCAGGAGATGGCAGCGCCGAGGCTGAGACCCTCGGTCACGTCGTTCGACAGGCGGAAGCCCACGCCACGGACGGTGTGGATGATCTTCACGCCGGGAGCCGCCTTGTCGAGCTTGCGTCGCAGGTTCGACAGGTGGACGTCGACCACGTGAGTGTCACCGACCCAGCTCGGGCCCCACACCGCGTCGAGGAGTTCCTCGCGGGTGCAGACCTCGGCCGGACGACGGCAGAGCTGCTCGAGCAGCGAGAACTCGATGCGAGTGGTCTGGACCTCGGTCTCGTCGAGGCGGACCTCACGACGACCGAGATCGACGAGGAGCGGTCCGATCGACAGCGTCGACGACCCGGTCGTCTCGTCGGGCCGGCGGTTGACCTGGCGCGGTCGGCGGAGAAGCGCCTGGCAACGAGCCGCCAGCTCGTCGGGATGGATCGGAATCGACACGGCGTCGTCGGCGCCGCTCTGGAGGAGCGACGTGCGCACTCGGTGCTGACCCTCGTTGGCGACCCCGATCAGGTACTGCTCGGGGGTGTCGCGGATGCGCTCGTGGAGCGGCCGGTTGTCCGGGGCGTTCATGTACGCATCGACGATCACGATGTCGGGGGAGAACGACTCGGCCAGGAGCATCGCCGCGTCCCCGTCGGTGGGGGCGCTCACCGAGTACCCGGCAGCACGAAGTCCACCGACGCAGACGCGTCGCGTCTCGCCGTCTTCGACCGCCACCAGCACCCTGGGGGAGATGTTCGTTTCGTTGTCCATGTCATCCTCACCGGTTCCGCCGAACCCGGGTCGTGTTCACTCTTGGTCTCGATATCGGCCCGGTGAGTGCGGGACTCAAGGACAAATCGCAGCGAGCACGGTGTGGCATCGATCTCGCGCCCACGTCTGCCACGCTGACGGTCGTGGCGGCCGTGTCCGACGTCGATCGACGAGACGATCTCCGCTCGCGAGTGCGTGCGTCGGTGGTCGCCCGTTCGCCGGTCGACGCACGTGAGGAGCTGTCGTTGTCGCTGTTCGTCGAGTCGTTCGACGCGCTCGACCACCCGTTCTCCGAGACCGCCGATCCGGTGCACGTGACCGGGTCGGGCATCGTCGTCGGTCTGCGAGGTGTGCTGCTCCTGAAGCACCGACGGCTCGGGATCTGGCTCCAGCCCGGCGGTCACGTCGACGAGGGCGAGACCCCGTGGGACGCCGCACTGCGTGAGTGTCGGGAAGAGACCGGGCTCGACGTGGCGTTCGTTCGCGAGTCCGACGGCGGGGAACCTGTGCTGGCGCACGTCGACGTGCACGCCGGCGGACGCGGCCACACCCACCTCGACCTGCGTTACCTCATCGACGGTGGTGACGCCGATCCGGCCCCACCTCCGGAGGAGAGCCAGGAGGTCGCCTGGTTCGACTGGGACGTGGCGATCGAGATGGCCGACCCCGGCCTCCGCGGCGCCCTCGAGTCGCTGCGCCCGTGAGGTCGGATGCGCTCGGTCCTCGTCGACGTCGGTGAGGATCACGCGGCTGTCGGTCAGCCGAGTGCAGCGACGAGTGCGGCGTCAGGCGAGCGCGTCGACCACGTCGTCGATGCGATCGCCGAGGCCACCGGAGGTCAGGAGCCGCAGCGAGAGCTCGGCCGGCCAGATGACCGTGACGTCGTCGACCTGGAACGGCGTGGGCCGGTTGTTCCACGTGGCGCCCGAGACGCACAGATGGGGGATCACCGGGACGCCCGAGATGCCCTGGGAACGCAGCCGGTCACGGACCAACCCCGCCGCAGCCGACACGGGTCGCACGAGCTTGCTGCGATCTCGACCATCGATCAGCAGGCGGAATCCGCTGTTGCGACCGAGCGAGTCGAATCGCCGCTCGACGCGTCCGCAGCGCACCGCATCGCCGATGACGTGAACGCCGCTCGGGGCGATGGCGAGGATGCCGACCTGGCGATGGTGGAGCGTGGCCACGCCGGCGTTGCGGACGTCGGTCAGAGCGTCGTCGAGGCTGAGCTCGAGATCGCCGGGCGCGTCGACATCGATCACCGCCGGGCGCTGGTCGCCGAGAGGGGCTGGTGCGATCGCCATACCCGACTCTTTCGGGCGGCTCGGCCGACGACTCGACTCCAGATCGTCCGCTTGATCCGATCTTGACTCGCCGGACATCGTCATGAAACAGAAGGGCGACGGCGAGCGGGCGGGCCGCACACGTACGTCGAACTTGTGTTCGACGTACGTGTGTTCGATACTCGCGGGGTGGGTTTCAACAACCCGTCGTGGTCGTGGAGTGAACTCGAAGGTGCGCTCTCCGACCCGCGCCCAGGGCGCGACGGGCGAGCACCCGGATCACTGTCGTGGAACGCCGGCGGCGACAGCCCGGCCTGGGGTCGCAAGCGCCAGCCGTTCGAGCCGCCACCAGACCTGGAGAACCGATCGCGACGTGGCGAAGAGGGTCTGCGTGGCCCAGGAACGCAGATCGGAACAGCCGTTCCGTACGCCGAGCTGCACTGCCATTCGAACTTCTCGTTCCTCGACGGGGCGTCGCATCCCGAAGAGTTGGCGGTCGAGGCGGCGCGCCTGGGACTCGAGGCGTTGGCCATCACCGACCACGACGGCTTCTACGGCGTGGTCCGGTTCGCCGAGGCGGCGCGCAAGGTCGGCCTGGGCACGGTGTTCGGCGCCGAG
>JBCCTP010000415.1:0-4538 GCA_039198505.1 Actinomycetota bacterium
CGCCGGTCGACACGTGGTCGACCTCGTCGTCGAGTCGGAACTGAGCGAGTGCGGCCGCCGAGTCGCCGCCGCCGACGACCGTGAACGCCTTCGTGTCGGCCATGGCCTGCGCGATGGTGCGCGTCCCCGCTTCGAACCGCTCGTCTTCGAACATGCCCATCGGACCGTTCCAGAAGACCGAGCGCGCATCGAGGACGACGTCGCTGAACGCCGCCGCCGAGCCGGGTCCGATGTCGTAGCCGATGCAGCCCTCGCCGAGACGGCTCCCGAACTGCGCGAACTGACCGCTCGCATCGGTGCCCGTGATGTCATCGGGAAGGTGGATGGTGGTGTCCTGCGAACCGGCGCGTTCGAGGAGCTCGCGGCAGGTGTCGATCATGTCGGGCTCGTGGAGCGAGTTGCCGATCGGCTTGCCCTGTGCGGCGAAGAACGTGAAGCACATGGCGCCGCTGATGACGATGTGGTCGACGCGCTCCATCAGGGCCTCGACCACGCCGAGCTTGTCGGAGATCTTCGCTCCGCCGAGCACCGCCACGAACGGTCGCTTCGGCTTCTCGCGCATGCCGAGGAGGACATCGACCTCCTTCTCGAGGAGCCGACCCATCGCCGAGGGCACGCGGGCCGGCGGACCGACGATCGACGCGTGCGCACGGTGCGACGCGCCGAACGCGTCGTTGACGTAGCCGTCGACGCCATCGACCAGTCGGTCGACGAACGACTCGGCGTTGCCGGTCTCGCCCGGATCGAACCGCAGGTTCTCGAGGAGGTCGACGCCCGGTGCCAGCTCGGCGAGACGCACGCGAACGGGATCCATGGAGTACTCGGGTTTCGGCTCGCCCTTCGGGCGGCCGAGATGGCTCGCCGTGACGACAGACGCGCCTCGGTCGGTCAACCACTCGATCGTGGGCAGCGCCGACCGGATGCGGAAGTCGTCGGTGATCGTCCGATCGTCGACGCCGTTCTCGACACCGCCGTCGAGTGGGACGTTGAAGTCGGTGCGGACGAGGATCCGCTTCCCGTCGAGCGAACTGAGCCGCTCGGCGAGGTCCTCGAGACGGGGAATCTCAGCCACCCGTGACCTCCCGGGTCTGACCCCCGAGGTCACGCATCACTTCTTGATCTTGGAGCCGGTGAACAGCGTGATGTCGACGAGGCGGTTCGAGTAGCCCCACTCGTTGTCGTACCAGCCGTTGACCTTGACCATCTTGCCCATGCTCATGGTGAGCCCGGCATCGAAGATGCACGAGTGCGGGTCGGTCACGATGTCGCTCGACACGATCGGATCCTCGGTGTACTTGAGCACGCCCTTCAGCGCAGCTGACTTGGCCGCCTTGGCGTAGGCGGCGTTGATCTCCTCGACCGACGCCTTCTTCTGCAGGTTGACGGTGAAGTCGGTCAGCGAGCCGGTCGGGATCGGGACGCGCAGTGCGCTGCCGTCGAGCTTGCCCTTCATCGACTCCATGACGAGCGCCGTCGCGCGAGCGGCACCGGTCGACGTGGGCACGATGTTGATGGCGGCAGCGCGAGCCCGGCGGAGGTCCTTGTGCGGGCCGTCGACGATCGACTGGTCGCCGGTGTAGGCGTGCACCGTCGTCATGAGGCCCTGCGTGACTCCGAAGGCGTCGTCGAGCACCTTGACGAGCGGCACGAAGCAGTTGGTCGTGCAGCTGGCGTTCGACACGACCTTGTGCTGGCTGTGCTTGAAGGTCTTGTGGTTGACGCCGTAGACAAACGTGGCGTCGGCGCCCGGGCACGGCGCCGAGACGATGACGAGCGGCGCGCCACCGTCGAGGTGGGCGGCCGCCTTGTCACGGTCGTTGAACACGCCGGTCGACTCGATGACGACGTCGACGTCGAGGTCACCCCACGGCAGATCGGCCGGGTTGCGCTCCGACAGCACCTTCAACGTGTCGTCGCCGACCTTGATGCCGTCCTTCACCGCCTTGATCTCGTCGGGGAGGGTTCCGAGCACGGAGTCGTACTTCAGGAGGTGCGCCATCTGGTCGAGCGACCCGAGGTCGTTGACGGCGACGAAGTCGATGTCGGCGCCCTGCTGCTTGGCGGCGCGGAAGAAGTTGCGGCCGATGCGTCCGAAACCGTTGATACCGACACGGATGGTCATGGGGGGAGCCTCTCTGCTCAGGTCTGGCGAACGCGGCCGACTGTACCCGCGCGGGTACGAGCCGGACAGAAAATCGCGCTGATCGCCGCATGGCCGTCGCGAGGGCCCGCGGACGGATCAGCGCGAGACGTCTCGGTGGTTGGTCCGCACCGCCACACCGCGACCGCGGAGGCGGGCAGCGATCTCCTCGGACACGGCCACCGAACGATGACGGCCACCCGTGCACCCGATGGCCACGGTGAGGTAACTGCGGCCCTCCGACTCGTACTGCGGGAGGAGCGCGGCGAGCAGATCGTCGAAGCGATCGACGAAGTCGGAGCCGGCCGCCGTCTCGAGCACGTGGTCCCGCACCTTCGGGTCGTGACCGGTGAGCGGACGGAGGTCCTCCTGCCAATGTGGGTTCGGCAGGAAACGGACGTCCATCACGATGTCGGCGTCGAGCGGCAGGCCGTGCTTGAACCCGAAGCTCTCGATCGACACCTGCAGCCTCCACGTGTCGGTGGCGGTGGAGAACGCTGCGACGATGCGCTCCTTCAGCTGGTGCACGTTGAGGTCGGTCGTGTCGATGACGAGGTCGGCCGCATCGCGCACCGGGTCGAGCTGTCGCCGCTCGAGCTCGATCGACTCGACCAGCCCGTCGGCGATGTCGGCGAGGGGATGCCGGCGACGGGTCGCGTCGTACCGGCGGACGATCTCGGCGGTCGCCGCGTCGAGGAACACGACCGTCACATGGTGGCCGCTGCCGCGCAGCTCGCCGATGGTGCCGAGCAGCTCCTGGTGCTGACGACCGGCCACGAGGGCGAGGCGGGCGATGTCGCTCCCGGGTTTGCCGGCGATGTCGACGATCGTGCCGATCAGCGCGGTCGGGAGATTGTCGACCACGTACCAGTCGAGATCGTCGAGGACGTCGGCGGCGCCCGATCGCCCGGCTCCGGAGAGTCCCGTGATCAGGACGATCTCCGCCATGCCCCGATCGTACGCCAGACTGACGACGTGGGCGTGAGAGGATCCCTCGTCGGAATCGCCATGTGCGTGGTGCCCACGGCGCTGCTCGCAGCGTGCTCACTCGGCGACGACGACGGTGGCGCAGATGGTGGCGACGCCGCGCCGACCACCGACGCCGCGTCGGCCTCCGAAGCATCATCGGACGAGGCGTCGTCGGATGCCGGATCGACCGACGGCACCTCGTCGTCGGCGGCCGACGACAGCACGACCTCCAGCGCCGACCCCGTGTCGGCCGACCCGTCGGCCGACGGATCGGCCCCGATCTCGTTCGCGTCGCAGATCGAGCCGATCATCGAGAGGTCGTGCGCGAACTGCCACACAGGTTCCGGGCCGGGCACGCAGCACGTCCGGCTCGACAACGCCTCGCTCGTCTCGCTCTCGGCTCCGGGTCTCGCGCCGGTCATCGAGACGGGCTTCATGCCGCCGTGGCCGGCCGGCGGCGACAGTCCCGAGTACCAGCACGACTGGTCGCTCACGACCGACGAGATCGCCACGCTGCTCGCCTGGACCGACGCGGGCGGCCCCCTCGACGTTCCCGACGATCACGTCATCGAACCGCCTCCCGACGGCGGTGTGCGCCTCGACGACCCCGACCTCGACGTGCTCTCCCGTGGGAGCTACGACGGCACGGCGGGTCAGCCCGACGAGTACCGCTGCTTCGTGTACGACATGGGACTCGACGAGGGCGGCTACATCACGGCGATGGACTTCCGGCCGCAGCGGGAGCAGGTCGTGCACCATGCGGTGGGCTTCCTCGTCGACGCGGCCGACGTCGCGGACTTCGACGAGGTCGACGGCGCCGACGGCCAGGGCGGCTGGACCTGCTTCGGCTTCTCGCCGTCACCGTCCGCCGAGCTCGTCTATGCCTGGGCACCGGGCCAGGCCGCCAACCGTTACCCCGGCGGCACTGGACTGCGGGTCGAGGCCGGCGACGTGTTCGTCATCCAGACGCACTACCACTTCGACGTCGAGGCGCCCGCCGATCAGTCGAGCTTCGAGCTCGACGTGGTGCTCGATTCCGACGCCGAGGCCGCCGACATGATCGCGATCGACGTGTCGACGTACCTCGGGCCCGCCGAGATCCCGTGCACCACCGAGGAGTCCGGTCCGCTCTGCGATCGCGACGCGGCAGTCGCCGACGCAGTGTCGAAGTACGGAAGCGCCGGTTTCTTCGCGGACGGCATCCTCGCGATCTGCGGGCAGTCGCCCGCGGACTACGCCGACATGACCGACGGCATCGCGTCGTCCACGTGCGATCAACGGGTCAACGGCATCGGGTCGATCATCGGGATCTTCGGACACCAGCACGAACTCGGCAGCAGCTTCCGGATGACGCTCAACCCCGACACTCCCGACGAGCGGGTGCTGCTCGACATTCCCCGGTGGGACTTCGACTGGCAGCTGATCTACG
>JBCCTP010000416.1:0-4524 GCA_039198505.1 Actinomycetota bacterium
GGCCGCGGGGGGGGGACGGGGCCCCCCGACCGATCAGGCCGGGATGGTCGGATCGGGACGATCAGCCTTCGGCGATCCGAGCACGGATCGCTTCGGCGGCCGACGTGAAGGCGGCCTCGGGGTCCTCACCGGTGAAGATGAGGTTGTAGGCGTCGGTCCAGCTCTCCCAGACCGCACCCATCTCGGGGATCGCCGGGAGCGGCGCGCCCTGCTGACCGGCGAGACCGAAGCCCTGCACGATCGGATCGTCGGCGATCTGCTCGAACGCCGAGAGCATGGCCGGCGGGCGGCCACCTGTGGCGAACAGTTCGAGCTGCAGCTCCTCGGAGTTGAGGTAGTCGAGCAGGAACGTCTTGGCCAGGTCCTCGGCCTCGGTGAACGACGAGATCATGAAGCCCTGCACGCCCACGAACACCTCGGGTGTGCCGCCGTCGATCGACGGGATCGGCTCGACGGCGAAGTTGACGCCGGCGTCGGTGAAGCCGCCGGTCGCCCACGGCCCGGTGATCGCGAACGGAGCGTTCCCGGTGGAGAACGACTCGTTCATGATGTCGTAGCTGACGTCCTTGGAGATGAGGCCGGCGTTGCTCCACTCGGCGAACTTGTTCGCCGCGTTGAGCGCGCCGTCGCTGTCGAGTCCGAGGTCGTCCGGGATGTACGAGCCGTCGTCGGCCTGGCCGAAGATGTAGCCACCGGCACCGGTGTAGAGCGGGTAGTTGTGGAACGGGTCGCCGGGATCCTGCTGGACGGCGAGCGGCACGTCGACGGTGCCGTCGGCCTGGAGCGCGAGGGCGGTCTCGGTGAGCGCCTCGAACGTGGCCGGGGCCTCGGGCACGAGGTCGACGTTGCGGATGAGGGCGATGTTCTCGGTGGCGTACGGCAGGCCGTAGGTGGCGCCGTCGAACGTGAACGCCTCGATGGCGACGTCGCTGTAGAGGTCGGCGTCGGCGCCGAGGTCGATCGGCAGGACCACGCCGTTGGACACGAGCTCGCCGAGCCAGTCGTGGGCGCCGATGATGATGTCGGGTCCCTCACCGGCCGGACCGGTGACCGAGAGGTTGTCGCGGATCTGGTCGAACGGGACCTCGAGCACCGACACGTCGACGCCCTCGTCGGCCGAGAAGGCCTCGGCGATCGGGGTCAGGACCGGAGTGCGGGTGTCGTCGGCCCAGATGACCAGGTCGGAGTCGCCACGTGCCGGCGGGACGTACTCCTCCTCTTCCTCCTCGGCCGGAGCCTCCTCCTCTGCAGGAGCTTCGGTGTCGGCGGGTGTCTCGGTGTCGGCGGACTCCTCCTCTGCGGGAGCTTCGGTCTCGGCGGGAGCTTCGGTCGCCGCCGGCTCCTCGGTGTCCTCGGCCGGTGCCTCGGTCTCGGTCGACTCGTCGGCCTCGTCAGCTGCGGGATCGTCGTCGCTGCCGCACGCTCCGGCGACGAGTGCCAGGGCGGCGAACGCCGCGATGGGACGGACTGCCTTCATCGTTTCCCCCTCAGGAAAGGGCGGCGGTACGGGACCGCCGCCGTGGTCGTTGTCGCGAACGTACAGCAGCTTGCAGCATCGTGCAAGAATCTTGCAGATCGTTGAAAGAGGGGTCCGAGTGCCCTACCGTGCCCGCCCGGGAGGTGTGCGGTGCGGATTCGGCTCCGCGACGTGGCGGCGCTCGCCGAGGTGAGCGAGGCGACCGTCAGTCGGGTCATGAACAACAAGTCGGGAGTCGCCGATGCGACGCGCCGCAAGGTGGTGCGCGTGCTCGGCGAGCTCGGGTACGAGCCGACGGCGCTGCAGACGTCCCCCCGTGCCGGCCTGATCGGGCTGATCGTGCCCGAACTCGACAACCCGGTGTTTCCTGCCTTCGCGCAGGCGATCGAGTCGCGGTTGCTGCCCAGCGGGTACGTCTCGGTGCTCTGCTGTGCGAGTCGCGCCGGCGCGACCGAGGAGGACTACATCGAGACGCTCCTCGCTCGGAACGTCGCCGGCATGATCATCGTGTCGGGCCGACACGCCGACGTCGGAGGCGATCACTCGCTCTACGACCCGTTGGTCGCCGACGGCGTGCCGCTGGTGTTCGTGAACGGGCACGTGGACGGAACGTCGGTTCCGTCGGTGTCGTGCGACGACGCCGCCGCGGCCCGGACGGGCTTCGAGCACCTCTGGTCACTCGGCCACCGCCGTATCGGGTTCCTGACCGGACCGACGTACTACGTGCCCGTCGTCCGCAAGGTCGACGGGTTCGCCGAGGCGTTCGCGCGTCACCACCAGTCCGAGAACGGCCTCGATCGTCACGTCGCGGAGACGATGTTCACGCTGGAGGGCGGATTCGCCGGAGCGCGTCAGCTGCTCGACGAGGGGATCACCGGCATCGTGGCGGCGAGCGACCTCATGGCGCTCGGCGCGATTCGTGCCGTTCGGGAGTCGGGGCGGTCCGTCCCCGACGACGTGTCGGTCGTCGGATTCGACGACACGCCGCTGATGCGCTTCACCGATCCGCCGCTCACCACCGTCCGCCAACCGGTGCAGGAGATCGCCGATCAGGCGACCACGCTGCTGCTGGCCGAGATCTCGGGTCGATCCTCGGCTGGTCGCGAGATCCTCGTGTCCGGCGAGTTGATCGCCCGCTCGTCCACCGCCGCAGCCGCCACATCGAATTCCGTCACCGCCGCCTCCGCCTGACGACCTGTCCGCTTCCGCCCGGGCCAGATCCGGACACTGTCCGCTTTCGCCCGGGCCAGAGGCGGACGCGAATCGGCCACCCCGGGACACGTCCCGAGGTGACCGACTCGACGAGGTGAGGTGCGGCGATCGCCCGCGCGCCGCGCCCCGCCCGATCAGTTGCGGATGCGCTCGATCGTGATCGTGGCGACCGGGTCGTCCCAGTCGTAGACCGCCGGATCGATCCCGCCGTCGACGCCGACGATGCCCGGGTGGACCGTGATCACGTTGCCCTCCGGGTCGCGCACGCCGGCGTTCCCCCCGACCGGACCGGGGATGAAACCCGCGTTCTCGTTGTTGACCTCGGTGCCCGAGTCGTACGCGATGACCTCGATCTTCTGGGTCTGGCGACCGAGGCGGACCGAGTCGAGGCCGGTGAACGCGTCGTTCGTGTTGACCAACATCGACACGAGGCTGACCCGGTCGCGGGGGCTGGCCTCGAACTCGAAGCTGGCGCTCGCGCCCGGACCGATCGGTCCGCCACCGCCGGCGAACGCCGACCGAACGCCGGGCGTCTGCGAGTAGGTGTCGACGAACACCGGCAGCGCGGCGTCCTCCGCGATGGCGGCGACGGCGGCCGATGCGGGCTCGCCTCGGCTCCACACGTCGGTCCGACGGTCGTGGATCACCGTGCCGACGGGCGACAGCGGCTGGGCGTCGGTGTGGTTCTCGACGGTGATGCGATACGTGAAGGTCGGACCGCTCGGCTGGTACCCGTGTCCGTCGGCGTCGACGACGCTCGTCGTCGCGACGGCTCCGCCGGCCAGGGTCGCGCCGGCGAGCGCGAGGGCGGCGAAGCGACCCGTGCGCCGGCGATTCCGACGTTCGGTTGTTGCGTCGGTGGATGTCTCAGCGGTGGCGGCGGACGTGCCGTCGGGGCTCGTGGTCATTCGTGTGTCTCCCTGATGTGTCGCTGCGTTTCAGCGGATGCCGACCGTGGTGTCGGCGACGGGAACCACAGAACCGTCCGGGCCGCGAAACGCTCAACGGCATCGAGCGCAACAGGCCCGAGCCGAAACGGGAACGTGGTCGAGCCGAGCCCTTTCCAGTTTCGAACTCCCGGGTCGGACGGTGTCTGACACCGTCTGACCCGCGTCAGATGCGCTCGTAGGTCTCCAGGAAGAGGTCGCGCTCGACTTCGATCGGCAGGCCCGCGCTTCCGACGGTCGAGCCGAGGCGGTCGGTGACGACCACGAGCGTGTCGTCACCCTCGACGATCCGAACGTCCGAGGTGACATCGGATCGCAGCGCGAGGCGAGGTCCACCGCCGACCGGATCGGTGATCTCGACACACGGCGAGAGCGGAGCGCAGTCCAACTCGGTGACGACGGAGCTGGGGATCCTCACCTGCCAGACCGACATGCCCTGTTCGGACCGGATCGCAGTCGCGGTCACGCCCATCTCGTCGAACCAGTCGCTCGGGGGTCGTTGGTCGAAGGCCGGTGTCCGTGTGACGCGGACGTCGGTACCGGGACCCTCGACGCCCGGTTCGAGGATGATCGAGAACCCGTCTGGACCGTCTTGTCGAACCACCGCGCGCGACGTCGTGGCGAATTCGATCGACTCATCGCCGAGGTCCAGACGCCAGCGGCGTGTGTTCCCGTCGTCGCTGATCGGGTCCAGGGACAGTTGTGGCAGTTCGTCGAGCCCCGTCGGCGAGGCAGGAGCACGGTCGGTCGTGCCGTCGCGTCCGCCCACCAGGGCCAGCACTCCGACGACGACGAGTGCAACCGCCGCGGCCGCGAGCAGTGCCCGAGATGCTCGACCGGGCGGTCGGCCCCGTCGTCCGACGGGCTCCGGACTCGGCACCGGATCGA
>JBCCTP010000417.1:0-4485 GCA_039198505.1 Actinomycetota bacterium
CGTCGGCCCACGCCGGCACCCACTGCACGATCGGCACCACCTGATCCAACGAGATCTCCCCCGCCCGCAACGCCGCCAACGTCTCCGGCAACTCAGCGGCACGACGCACCACATCGACGTACTTCTTCGCCGACGCCGCCGTCAGCCCACACCGCCACGCCAAGAACTTCTCCGGTGTTTCGGTGCCCGGACCCGAGAACAGGGTCTCGTCGGCCAACAGCTCCACGGCCACATCGACCAACCGACCATCGGCCAGATTCCGCAGACCGGCGATCTCGTTGATCGACTCCCGCAACTCCCGCTTGCGGAGATCGTGCGCATCGGCATCGAACGATGCGCACGTTCCGAGCGCTCCAGTTCGATCACCTCCGCCATCCCGAGATTCTCGCCCGATACCGCCAGGGAACCAAACGTCAGTTCGTCTCTCCAGCATCGATGATCAGAACCACCGGGTCCGGTCCATCGACCACCGAGACGGACGTGAGGTCGACGATCCGAGCGTGCGGTTCGAACGCCCACTGCACCGATCCGACGGCGATCGTGATCGCTCCCGCCGCTCGCGCCGACTCGCCACCGGACGGCGAGTCCTCGAACACGACGCACCGAGTGGGATCCAGGCCCAGCGCCGACGCACCGGTCAGGTACGGCTCGGGGTGCGGCTTGCCCTGTGCGACGTCGTCGCCCGTCACCGTGTGCGGCGCTTCCGGGATCCTCGCACCGGCCCAGCGGGCGTTCGCGAGCCGACGACTCGCCGAGGTCACGATCGTCCACGAGCCCTTCGGCAAGGAGGCACACAACTCGACCGCTCCCGGAATGGCCGGGATTCCGTCCGACAGCTCGATCTCGAGCTGCTCCAGGCGAACGATCGCGTGGTCGAGGCTCGTTCCCTCGAGGTGTCGTTCGAGTGTGTCGATCGCTCGGACTCCCGAACGTTCGGCCGCGATCGTGGTGACGTCGAGGCCGAACTCGCACGCGAGCTGGCGCCACGCCTCGTCGACGTGCGCCTCGGAATCGACGAGGACGCCGTCGTTGTCGAAGAGAACGCCATCGACCTCCAGCCGCATGCGCTCAACGTACGCGGACGTGCCTCAGCCGCTCGACGAGCGACGGACTCGTGTCGACTCGGGCTCGACGTACTCTTCCGGCATGCCGGTTCCGCAGCGAGTGAGCATCGTGACCATCGGCGCTCGGGACCTCGCGTCCTTACGTGAGTTCTACGGCCGGTGGGGATGGACCGAGACCGACGAGGCCGGCGAGATGTGGACCGCCTTCGACGTCGGCGGCTGGCTGCTCTCGCTCTTTCCCATCGACCTGCTCGGCGAGGAGGCCGCGCCCGACGCACCGGTCCCCGCCGCAGCATGGAACGGCGTCACATTCGCCATCAACGTGTCGTCCGAGGACGAACTCCACTCGATGTTCGACGCCGCCGTCGATGCCGGAGCCACGGTCGTCGCACCGGTCACCCGTCGGGAATGGGGCGGCACCAGCGGATACGTCGCCGACCCCGAGGGCAACCGCTGGGAACTCGCCGTCGGCAGCGGATCGGACTGACCGGCCGGGCCTACGCCCGCCCGACCGTCACCGGCGTGGCCGTGAGATCCTCCTCGGGCGGCGTGAACCGGGTGAGGTCGATGCCGGCGACGGCAGCCTGATACTCCGCGAGCGTCGGGAAGCGGCCCAGCACCGCGGCCAGGACCACCACCGGCGTCGACGCCAGCAGCGACTCGCCACGCTTCTCGTCGGAGTCCTTCACGACCCGCCCCTGGAAGAGCCGGGTGGACGTGGCGAGGACGGTGTCGCCCGGCTCGGCCTTCTCCTGGTTGCCCATACAGAGATTGCACCCCGGACGCTCCAGGTAGAGGATGTTGTCGTACTTGGTCCGAGCGGCGTTCTTCGGGTTGTCGTCGTCGAACAGGAAGCCGGCGTAGCGCGACAGGACCTCCCAGTCGCCCTCGGCCTTGAGTTCGTCGACGATGTTGTAGGTCGGGGGAGCGACGACCAGCGGCGCCTGGAAGTCGACTGCGCCGTGGATCTCCTCGAGGTTCTGCAGCATCTGGGCGAGGATCTTCATGTCCTGCTTGTGGACCATGCAGGAGCCGACGAAGGCGAGGTCGACCGGCTTGGTGCCGCCGTAGTACGACAGTTCGCGGATCGTGTCGTGGGTGTACCGCTTCGAGACGTCGTCGTTGTGCACGTCGGGGTCGGCGATCATCGGCTCGTCGATCAGGTCGAGATCGACCGTGAACTCCGCGTAGTACTCGGCGTCGGCATCGGGAGCGAGGGGCGGCTTCTCGCCCGAGCGGACCTCGGCCATGCGCGTCTCCGCTTGGTCGACCAGACCCTGCAGGACGCCGTGCTCGTTGTCCATCCCCTTCTCGATCATGATCCGGATCCGGTCGCGGGCGATCTCGAGCGACTCGACCAGCGTCTCGCTGTCGGAGATGCAGATGGACGCCTTGGCCTTCATCTCGGCGGTCCAGTCGGTGAACGTGAAGGCCTGGTCGGCGGCGAGGGTCCCGATGTGGACCTCGATCACCCGCCCCTGGAACACGTTCTCGCCGTCGAACTCCTTGAGCATCTGCGCCTGCGTGGCGTGCACGACGTCGCGGAAGTCCATGTGCGGTGCCATTTTCCCGGTGAAGGTGACCTTGACCGACTCGGGGATCGGCATGGACGCTTCGCCCGTGGCCAACGCGAGCGCGACGGTTCCCGAGTCGGCCCCGAAGGCGACGCCCTTCGACATCCGGGTGTGCGAATCGCCGCCGATGATGATGGCCCAGTCGTCGACGGTCAGATCGTTGAGGACCTTGTGGATCACGTCGGTCATCGGCGCGTACCCGTGCTCGGGGTCGCGAGCGGTGATGAGGCCGAACTCGTTCATGAACCGCATGAGCTTCGGGATGTTCGCCTGCGACTTGGAGTCCCACACCGACGCCGTGTGACATCCCGACTGGTAGCCGCCGTCGACGATCGGCGAGATGACGGATGCCGCCATCATCTCGAGTTCCTGCGCGGTCATGGGACCGGTCGTGTCCTGCGAACCGACGATGTTGACCTCGACGCGGGTGTACGACCCGGCGTGGAGCGTGGCCCCCGACGTCCCGACAGCGTTGCGGTTGAAGATCTTCTCGACCGCGGTGAGGCCCTGGCCCGCGTGGGAGACCTCCTCGGACGGCGCGTACACCACGGGTGGCTCGATGCCCAGCGTGGCGGCGGCGAAGGTCTGGAGCTTCTTGCCGAAGACGACGGCGTAGGAGCCGCCCGCCTTCATGAACTCGACCTTCTGCGGGGTGAAGGCCGACGAGATGTCCATGACCTCGACGCCGCGCGCGTCGTGGAGGGTCTTCGTGCGAGTGTTGATCGTGAACACCGTTCCGGTGTCGATCGAGTACGTCTGGCGGAGCACCGCCTCGCCCTCGTCGTCGACGACCAGTTCGCCGTCGGCGCCGAACTGCGTGACCCAGTTCTTGAGATCGAGACCGATGCCGCCGGTGACGCCGACGGTGGTGAGGAAGATCGGCGAGATGCCGTTGGTGCCGGCGACGATCGGAGCGATGTTGATGAACGGAACGAACGGGCTGGCCGGCTCGCCGATCCAGAGCGCGACGTTGTTGACCCCCGACATCCGCGAGGAGCCCACGCCCATCGTGCCCTTCTCGGCGACGAGCATGACCCGCTTGTCCGGGTGCTGGGCCTGGAGATCGAGCAGCGCCCGCTGCTTCTCGGCGTCGTGCTCGAACATGCTCTTTCCGTGCAGTTCGCGGTCGGCGCGGGAGTGGGCGTCGGCGCCGGGTGAAAGGAGGTCGGTCGAGATGTCTCCGACGCCGGCCACGAACGTGACGACCTCGATCTCCTCATCGATCTCGGGGAGCTCGGTGAAGAACTCGGCGGCCGCGTAGCTGCGGAGGACCTCCTCGGCGAGCTCGTGTCCGGCGGCGTGGGCGGCGGCGAGCCGTTCCATGTCGGCCTCGTAGAGGAACACCTGGGTCTTCAGGACGTCGGCAGCCTGTCGCGCGATCGTCGCGTCGTCGCCGAGCGTGAGGTCGAGCAGCACCTCGATCGAGGGGCCGCCCTTCATGTGCGAGAGCTGCTCGAAGGCCGACTCGACGGAGATCTCCTCGACGGCGACCACGCCGAGGGCGATGTCCTTGAGGAAGGCCGCCTTCAGGCCCGCTGCGCTCGTGGTGCCGGGCAACACGTTGGAGACGAAGAACCGGAGACAGTCGTCCCGATGGTCACTCGCCGGGTCCTGGATGTGCTCGATGATCTCCGCGAGTAGGTCGGCGTCGTCGACGGGCTTCGGGTGGAGCTGTTGCTCCCGGCGCTGTTCGATCTCTTCGAGGTACTCGGCGTAGCGACTCATCTGTCTCGTCCCGGTCGTCTGGTGTCTGGTTGTCTGATACAATTCTAATACAAGTGAGACGAGTCATCTACCGCGAGATCGCCTCTTCTCTTCGAGAGGGCATCGAATCAGGCGAGTACACC
>JBCCTP010000418.1:0-4479 GCA_039198505.1 Actinomycetota bacterium
GATCCCGATCCTCGCCATGTCCGCCGGCGACCTGATGGTCCTCGCCACGGTCGACGATCTGGACGCGGCCGTCGTCTCCATGGTCGACGACGCCCTCGCATGGCCGGCGTCGTCTCCGGTCGGTCGACGGATCGCGATCGGCACCTCCGATGCATCGAGCCGCCCGCTCGCCGACGGACTCCTCGAACGGCTCCGCGGCGCCGCCGGTGTCGCGGACGTGATCGAGTATCGGATCGGTCCGAGCGTGGGCGCTCACACCGGCCCGGGCACCGCCGGCCTGTTCGTGTTCTGATCGTTGGCGCCCGCGCAGGGACCGCTCGCGGTCTGCGACGACCCTCAGGCTCGAGCGAACGGGTCGCGCTCGGTCGCCTGCGAGCGAGACCGCAGCTCGGCCGGCACGACGGGGACGAGCATTCCGTACGGCGCAGCGTTGTAGAGGTGGTGGACCCGGTGCGCCTCGGCCAGGCGATCGAGCACTGCGCTCCGGGGACGCGGGAGCCAGGTGAATCGACCGTGGATGTACACGTCGTGGACGTAGCCGTACGCCAGCCCGTAGGCGGTGACCCCGATGCCGGCCGGCACGAGTGCGCCCCAGCCGTCGACGTTGAAGCCCACGACGAAGCCGACGTTCACGATGGCAGCGAAGATCACCGGATACCAGTCGTTGGTCTCCCACTTCGCCGCGATGCGCCCGGCTCGGTGGTGGCTGCGGTGCAGCCGTTCACCGATGCCGTGCATCACCCAGCGGTGCGTGGCCGCCGTGAGCGGTTCCATGGCGACGAACGCGACGAGACCGATCGCCCACGAGGCGAGGGGGACACCGAGCACGTCGCTCACGGTACCGCTCCGGAGGTGGGGGCGTCAGCCCTCGGCGGCTGTGCCTGCTGTCTCCTTTTTCGCCGCCGTGCGCTCGACCCAGCTCTCGCTGTCGATTGCCGGCTGGTAGCCGTCGACGACGCTCATCTTCTGGGCGATCAGGGCGAGAAGGACGCCGTAGACGGCCTTCGACGAGATGTCGGCGAAGCTGTAGATGAGGTTGCGGAGCACGACGCCGTTCGCGTCGTCCCAGATCTGCGGCATCAGGTACGCCAGTGGGTAGATCGTCCACGCAACGAGGAACAGCCACCAGACGGCTGCGAACATCTTGTCGACCTCCTTCGGTGAGTCCCGGCGTGCGTCGCGGACCGTCTGGTACGCCACGACGAGCAGCCAGAGGTAGAAGGCGGTGCTGATCGCACCCCACACCCAGAACTGCGCTCCGCCCTCGACCTCGTCGAACTGGCCGACGTAGCCGGTCCAGATCATCGCGAGACCGGCGACCACGAAGGACGCCCACCGCTTGAAGAACACCGCCCCGGTGGCGCCGCCGACGATCAGGAGCTGGGTGAGCAGCACCGGAACGTCGATGGACCAGTTCATGTAGCGGAAGCCGTTGGAGAACAGGTCGCCTTCGAGGACGAACGCGGATCCGTCCCAGTTGAACGCTCCGTCCCATCGGATCGCGAGGAGGCCGAGTTCGAGGACGGCCGACACCATGACGACGCCCGTGAGGTAGGACGTGAGGCGGTACCGCGGCGCGATGGAACCGGCCGTGGCGATGGAATAGACGAGGCACGCGGCGAAGACCGCGGCCGTGAGGGTGAAGACACTCAGCACGATCTCGTACTGAGTGGCGGTGTAGTCGAACAGGTTCTCGAACGACATGTCGTCCTTTCGTGGTGGGATTCGGATGGTCGTGGGCCGGATGTGTCGAGGTGGCGCGCGGCGGGACGCGCGGGGACCTCGGTGGGTGCGGTCACCGGGTCCGACCGGCTGCTACCCCGGACGCGACGAGTCAAACCTGCACGATCGAGTGCGGAATCGGATCACGCGTGTCGACGGTGGTGCGACCCCGCCGACGGCTCAGGCGAACGTGCTGAGGGCGTCGTCGAGGGTGGTGTCGATGACGCCGGGAGCGTCGACGACAGCGGCCAACCAGGCCGGACGGAACGTGGCGCACACGGCGATCGGCGTGTCGGCCGGCGAACCGCTGTTGGCGAGCCGCACGAAGGACGTGGCGTAGTCGGCCGGGCGCAGATCACGCCCGAGCTCCATCAGCGCGTACGGGTCGGGTGCCCGGCCGTCGGACGGCAGGTGGAAGTGGTTGTGCGAGCTGGGTCCCGTCGGTCCGCCGGCGAGACCGGGCCCATCGAGCAGGATCGCACCGTGCACCCGCGGTGCTCGAGCCCCGGCCAGCTGCAATCCGATGTACGCGCCGAGTCCGGTCCCGACCACCGTGATCGCGGCATCGGGATCGTCGCCGACGAGATGGGCGAGTGCGTGGTCGGCGTCCGCGAGGAGCAGCTCGGGCGAGTAGCCCCCGCACCGCGGGACCGTCGATGCGCCGTGCCCGGTGAAGTCGAGCGCCGCGATGGCGCCCGGCCAGCTGTCGGCCCACTCGGGGACGGCGTCGGGCGATTGCGATCCGAGCGCGTGCAGCAGGAGGAGCGGTCGTCCGGAGTCGGTCGGCGATCGGAGTTCGTGGAGGGCCAGGTCGATCCGGTTGTGTCGGAGCGCCACGGTGCTCACGACGGATCCCCGAGGAACTCGAGCACGATCGAGGCGACGAGATCGGGCGCCTCGACGTGCACGAAATGGCCCACGTCGTCGAGGACCTCGCACCGTCCGCCGCGCGGCAGATAGGGCATCACCTTCGCCGGTGGTGTGCCCCACCCCATCTCCTCCATCTGCGCGCCGAGGATTCCGAGGAACGGCATCGGGAGGCCCGGCAGGCGCATCAGGATCCACTCGGGCCGCCAGGGACCGAACCCGCCGAAGCGCATCGCCGGGTCGATCTTCCACCGCCATCCGTCGTCGGACTCGAAGCCGCCCGTGGTGACGAGGCGTTGCAGCCATTCGGTCGGGAGTCGTGGGTTCATGCGAGCGCGACGCTTCGCGAGCTCGTCGATCGTGCCGGGCTTGCGCTGGTTGGTCGCCGTGCGGCGCCGGTGATCGAGCCATCCGCCGACCTCGTTGGCCAGCATCGTGGTGCGTTCGTGCTCGGCGAGGTCGGGGATGTTCCGCTTGTACGGGATGCCGTCCATGTTGACGAGGGATCGGAACCGGTGTGGCTGGACATCGGCGAGCTGCGTCATCAGCGCCCCGCCCTTCGAGTGGCCGACGACCGGGACCGGGCGGCCGGGTGCGACGTGGTCGAACACCGCGAGCGTGTCGCGGGTGTCGCCCTCGAACGAATACAGCGGACAGTGCTCGCTGTCGCCGTGGCCACGCTGGTCCCAGCAGACGACGCGCCACCCGGCGGCCGCGAGTCGCGGGGCGAAGCCGTCGAACGTGCGGGCGAAGTCGAAGCCGCCGTGCATCAGCAGCAGCGGGGGTGCGTCGGCCGCGCCCCACTCCTTCATCGACAGGCGGACGCCGTGGGCGTCGAGGTCGTACTGACGAGCCGGCCGTTCGGCGCCGTCGAACGGCACCTCGCCGTGCTCGTCGCGGGCGGGGGAGGTCACGAGCCGACGGCCGGAACCGTCACGGAGCGACCGTCGTGGTCGTCACCGGCGGGAGCTCGTCGACCAGCACGACGTTCTGCGGGATCTCGATCACGAGTCCGACCGGGATGTTGTCGGGGTTCTCGATCTGGTTGAGCTCGATGATCATCGGGACCGGCACGCCGAACGAGGCGGCGACGGCTGCGAGGCTGTCGCCGGGCTGGATCTCGTAGAACTGCCGGACCGCCTCCTCGGGCGAGGTGGTGGGCGGAACGGTGGTCGACGTCGTGGTCACCAGCGGAGGGAGCGTCTGGCGCGACGCCTCGTCGGTCGTGCCGCACGCGGCCGTGACCGTGAGCATCAAGGTGGCGCCGATCAGTGACACCGGTCGCACCGCTCGCCGCCCGGGACGTCGCCCGGACGCCACCGTCCCCCTCGCACACATCGGGACCAATGGTACCTCCGGCGACCACCGTGGGGTCCGTAGGCTCCGCCTCATGAGTTTCTGGCCCACCGCCGATCACTGGAGCGTCGAGATCCCGCTCGACACGCCGCACGAACGCCTCGACGTCCTCGCCGACACCGGGGTGGTCGCGCTGGCCGACGCCGACTTCGACGTTCCCGAGACGGAGTACCTGTCGCTCGAGTACATGGATTGGAAGTCCGGCGGCGACACCAACTTCGCCCCGATCGCCTCGGCCGACGGCGAGCTCGACTGCCGTGGCTTCTGGGACAAGGGCAAGACCGACAAGGACGCGCTCTGGACATCGAACGCCGAGATCGCGCCCACGCTCAAGAAGTACGTCGACGGTGTCGGCGCCAACTTCGGTCGGGTGCGGATCATCAAGCTCGAGCCGCAGGACCGCGAGCAGGCGATCCGCTCGATCCATCGCGACGACAACAACCGCTTCAATCCCGACGACGAGGGATGGGTGGTGCGGTCGTGGGTCGAACTCACCGACAACCCCGACAGCTACATGCTGCTCATGGACAACGA
>JBCCTP010000419.1:0-4467 GCA_039198505.1 Actinomycetota bacterium
CGTCGGTCTCGTCGACGACCTCGACCAGCGGGATCACGACCGCACCGACGAGCAGATCCAGATCCGCAGGCTCGCCCCTCTCGGACAGCTCGTCGAGTCGCCGATGGCGACGCTCGTTGACGACGCGCATCCGATGTTCGAAGACGGCGGCGACGAGTCCACCGCGATCGCCGAAGTGGTACTGCGTCGCCGAGTGGTTGCGTTGACCTGCGGCGACCGCGACCTCCCGCAGCGAGACCGACTCGATGCCGCGCTCGGCGAACAGCTGCTCCGCCGCCTCGATGATGGCGGTCCGTGCGAGATCCCCTCGAGTGGACACGGTGGAGAGATTAAGACATCTGACTGATACAGTCAACTGTCTCAATTCAGGCAATCGCGGTCATCTGGGTCGCCGCGCCACCCACAGGTGGCCGGCACCGAGCAGGCTCGGTGGATGACGATCCGCCGCCTCGATCACGTCGCCGTCCCCGTCGATCAGATGGAGCCGATGGTCGCGTTCTACGCGTCGCTCGGGTTCGTCGTCGACGAGTCGCTCGCACCGCTCTTGGTGAGCGTGTCGGCGGGCGACATGAAGATCAATCTGCACGACCGATCGCTGTGGGAGTCGGGAATGTTCGACCTGCGCGGTCCGACTGCGGTGCCCGGCTGCCTCGACATCTGCGTGGTCTGGGACGGTGACGGCACCGACCTCGACGCACTGCTGACCGATGCGTCGATCGAGGTGATCGAAGGCCCGGTCGAACGTGACGGCGGCCGCGATCGCGGCACCGCAACTGGAATGAGCCGCTACGTCCGCGACCCCGACGGCAACCTCGTCGAGTTCATCATGTACCCGTGAGTGGGAGGGCCGACAACACGAATCGCGTGGAGCGGACGACGGGAATCGAACCCGCATCATCAGCTTGGAAGGCTGAGGTTCTAGCCGTTGAACTACGTCCGCGAACGGCGGCGAGTGTACCGGCGGCTCACCGAACGGTGACCTCCGTCGCGGTGGCCCGAAACCGGCCGCTGATCACCCGGGCGGCCCGCATACCGTCGCCGCCGTGCGCCCACCGACCACCGACGACATCGACGCGATCCATCGTCTCGCCAACGAGATCTTGCGCGCCGAGGGTCAGCCGATGGTGTTCGCTCGGGAAGAGGTCGTCGAGTTCTGGGACGACCCGCACGGCGACCCGTCGGTCGACCAGGTCGTCATCGACGACCCCGACGGCGACGGTCTGATCGGATGGGCGACGGTCGGACACACACCGTCCGGTCAGCGGCTCGAGCGGGCGTTCCTCGACGGCGGCGTGCGTCCCGACCACGAAGGGCAGGGGATCGGTCGGCGACTCCTCGAATGGTCGATCGATCGGGCGACCGAGCGCCTCGCCGCGACACCCGCGCACCTGGAAGCGAGCGTGCTCGTCGACCGAGCCGACGGCGACGACGGCCGACGTCGACTCTTCGAACGGTTCGGCTTCCACGACGCCCGCTACTTCGACGAGCTCCTCCGCGACCTCGACGACCTCCCCGAACCGACCTCTCCCGACGGCATCGCCATCCTGCCGTGGGCCGCGGAGCACTCGGCCGACGTCCGCCCGGTCGCCAACGCAGCCTTCGCCGACCACTGGGGGAGCACTCCGCAAGACGAGGCGGCCTGGACGCACGGTCTCTCGACGCACGGCACGCGCCTCGACCTCAGCTTCGTCGCGATCGACGAGGGCACGCGCGAGATCGTCGGCTACTCGCTCAACTCGCACTATCCCGACGACATCGACATCACCGGCCGTCGGGACGGCTGGATCGACTCGATCGGCACCCTCCGGAGTCACCGGGGGAGAGGCATCGCCTCCGCCTTGATCGTCCGGTCGCTGCACGCGTTCGCCGCGACAGGACTCGATCACACGATGCTCGGCGTCGACTCGGCCAACCCGACCGGCGCCTACGGCATCTACACCCGGCTGGGATACGAACCGCTGCGACGCGACATCGTGAGCCGGCGGATCACTCGACCGGCCGTCGATCAGGCGCCAGCCTGATCAGGCAGCCGACGTGCGGCCAGCCGCTCGATCGACCTGATCGAGGAGGTCGCCGAGCGTGGCGCCCGGCTGACCGACCAACGTCGGGATCCCGAGCTGCTCGATCTCGACTGCCGCCTCCCTGGTGGCCTCGATCCGATCGGGCGCCGTCGACGACAGCACGACGACGTCGATCTCGTCGTGATCACGGCAGAACTCGAGCAGCGCTTCAACGGGGAGGTCGGCTCCGAGCTGATGCACGATCCAATTGCGTTCGCGGAGGACGACCGCCGCCATGGCGGTCGGCAACGAGTGGCGATCGCCGCTGACGGCGGCCACGACCACCGTGCCGCGCCGCCGTCCCCGTGGGTTGGGTGACACGTCACCGAGCAATCGCTCGACGATCGCCGACGCCCGGTGTTCGACCGAGATCGACAACTGCCCCTCGTGCCAACGTCGGCCGATCTCGATCAGCGGTGGGACCAGCACACCCTCGATCAGATCGACCATGCCGAGGCCCTCATCGGCGAGCTGGCGTCCGATCTTCCGCGCCGTCGGCTCGTCGCCGGTCAGCAGCGCATCGAGCATGCGTGGCTCGAGTCGCTGGACGCGCTCGTGGCTCGGCGGTCGCTTCGGCGCCGGAGCCGCCTTCGCGTCGAGAAGCGCCTCGAGATCCGACTCGAGCACCCGGTACGACCCGTCGACCATCGACGCCGGCAGACGGCCGTCGCGCACCCAGCGATAGGCGGTTTGGTAGTGGACATTCGCCCGCTCGGCCGCGTCGTTGAGTGTCATGGAGGGTGAGCTGGTGCTCGACACGCCCGTGAGGCTAGGGGTCCGGAAGTTTCTCTGCTGAACGCTGCTAATTAGTACTAAACGATGCTAAGGTGCCGTTCGTGCAGTCGACAGCAGACACTCTCACCCCCGCCGATGTCGCTGATCCGATGCCGACGACCGCTCGTGACCAGGGCAGCTGGCGCGACTTCGCCGTGTGCAAGGGTCAACTCCAACTCTTCTTCGCGAAGAACGCCGAGCGTCCGCAGGCTCGTGCCCGCCGCGAGGCGAAGGCGAAGGCGCTGTGTGACTCGTGTCCCGTCGCCGAGCCGTGCCGGAGCTACGCCCGTGACAACCGTGAGTACGGCTACTGGGCCGGCGAGTCCGAAGAGGTCCGCCACCTCCTCGGCTACACCGTCACCGCCCCGATCGGGCTCCGCTCCCGTGCCGTGCGAGTCCAGCTCGAAGAACTCGACGCACAGTCCGCCTGATCCGCCGTCTCCACACCCCACCGTCCCCACCACGCGGGACTCCCGACACCCCCCGGCGGCGTCGGGAGTCCCGCTTTCGCGTGGAGCAACCCACCGGGGACGACGACCCCTGTCATGGGTGGGACCGAAGCCGGGCGACGAGCGCCCACCTGCTACACCGAGCGCCGTGATCGACCTCAGCGGCAAGGTGTTCATCGTGACCGGCGGCAACGGCGGCATCGGGCTCGCCATGGCCGAGGGCATCGCCATGTCCGGCGGTTCCGTCGTGGTCTGGGGACGCAACGGCGACAAGAACTCGGCCGCCGTCGATGCCATCGAAGCGGTCGGCGGACGTGCGACCGCCCACCGCGTCGACGTCGCCCAGGAAGAGCAGGTCGTCGACACGATGCGCCGCTCGGTCGAGGACTTCGGTCGGATCGACGGCGTGTTCGCCAACGCCGGCCGCTCCGGGACCGGAACCCCGTTCCTCCAGCTGAGCCTCGACGAGTGGCGATCGGTGATGGACACGAACCTCGACGGCGTATTCGTCACCCTGCGGGAGGGCGCCAAGGTCCTCGTCGAACAGGGTGACGGTGGATCGCTCGTCGCCGTGTCGTCCACGTCGGCCATCCACGGCGCCGCAGGGAACGAGGCCTACGGCACGGCCAAGACCGCACTGAACGGTCTCGTGCGAGCGCTCGCCGTCGGTCTCGCCCGACACCGGATCCGGGTCAACTCGCTGCTTCCGGGCTGGACGATCACCGACCTCGCGTCGGCCGGATACGAGAACGACAAGTTCCGCGACGCCACCGTGCGACGGACCCCGGTCCGCCGATGGGCCGACCCGTCGGAGTTCCGCGAGGTGGGCGCGTTCCTCGCCGACCCGAGCCAGACGTACCACACGGGCCAAGAGGTCTGCGTCGACGGCGGCTACACCGTCTTCTGACGTCGTCGAGGGCCAGGCGCCCGAAGACGACACAATCAGCATCCACCTGATCACGGGCGCGAGCCACACTCAGGGCGTGGACGCCGACATCGCGGACCTCTCGTCGTACTACGAGGCCGAAGCGGCGGCTGGGGTGCGCGGCGAGCCGACGGGGCGACGCGTCGAACTCCGCGATGCGTTCGTCCAGCGGCTCCTCGGAGACGGGTGTGCGTCGGTGGTCGACCTCGGTGCCGGACCGGCGACCGACGGCGCCGCGTTCGCCGACCGCGGCCTCCAC
>JBCCTP010000420.1:0-4458 GCA_039198505.1 Actinomycetota bacterium
GGTGCCGCTCCTCCGCGCTGCGTTCCAACCCGAGAGCCTCGACGGCGAGACGATGACCGACGAGATCGTGTCGTTGATCGAGTCGCTCGCCGACCGGTCGGCCCGGTCAGGCTGACACGGTCGCCGTCACCGTCCCGGCGAGTTCTCCGGCGACGTAGGTGGATGGGTCGTGCAGGTCCGTGTCGGAGTCGCCGCCGACCGTGCCGCCGAGGTGCACGTCGTACGACTCGCCCTCGACCAAGTCGGGTGACGACAAGAGGATGACGCTGTAGTCGTTCTGCGGCTCGAAGGTCACGAGCGCCTCGCCGTCGCTGTCGGTGATGTGGACGAGCGTGCCGGCAACCAGCGTCGACCCGACCGTCACGTACAGCGAGGGCTGGGTCGATCCGGTGCCGATGCCCTCGGAGTTCCGTCCGTCGATGTTGGTGCCGATGAAGGTTCCGCCGGTCATCACGAACGTCCCGCCGCTGTAGTCGACGGCGCTGTTGCGCGTGTCGGTCGGACCACTCACCACCACGAGGCCGCCGCTCATCTCGACGTGGCCGTTGGCGTCGATGCCGTCACCCTGCTCTGCGAGGTCGTCGGTGATCGTGATCAGCACCGTGCCTCCGTTGATGTAGATGTAGTGATCACCGACCGCTTCGGCGCCCGGCCCTGCCCCGGGTCCCACTCCACCTCGTGCGGGAGGACCGGCGGTGGGCTCCGCGCCGTCCGGAGCGTCCGTGGGCGCGTCGAGGGTCGGGTCGGTTGTCGCCGATTCCTCGGAGCTGGCGACGTTGAGTCCGTCGTCGTCCGAGGTGATGTCGATGAGCCCGTCGTCGATGGTGATCACCTCCGCCTCGATGCCTTCGAACGCCTCGGTGATCGTGATCGATCCGCCACCGATGGTGACGGCGAGGTCGCCGTGGACGCCGTCGTCGCCCGCGGCGAGCGTGATCGTGCCGCCGTCGATCGCGACGGTGTCGTTCGAATGGATGGCGTCGTCGACGGCGACGGCGTCCAACGTGCCGCCGCTGATGGCGACGAGCACGTCGCCCTGCAGGGCGCGACCGGTGCCCGACGAACGTCCGGCGTCGATCGTGACGTCGCCGCCGGAGATCACGACGTCGGTCGCCGCCTGGATCCCGTCGTCGCCCGCCGTGACGTCGACGTCGCCGCCGCTGATCTGCACGTGTCCGCGGTCGACGTCGTCGGTGTTGTCCGACTTGATGCCGTCACCGCCGGCGTCGATGGTGATCGAGCCGCCGTCGATCGTCACGTCGTCCTTGCCGCGGACGCCGTCGTCGACGGCGACGACCGAGATGGTGCCCGAGGCGATGGTGAGGCTGTCCTTGCTGGCGATGCCGTCGTTGAAGGCACCGGTCACGGTCAGGGCGCCGCCGCCGGCGATGACGAGGTCGGACGCGGAGAAGAGCGTGGCGTTCGGCTCGTCGGTCTCGGCGTCGGGGAACTCGTAGGCGGCGCCGTCGGTGAGCTCGTTCGTCGCTCCGTCTGCGAGCAGGACGGTCGCGTCATCGGCATTCATCACGGCGAGCGCGGACCCGTCGGTGTTCGTGATGTCGACGCCGTCGAGGATCAGGACGACGTCGTCATCGTCCGCTGCATCGATGATGACGTCGCCGTCGTCGAGCGTGCCCGTCAGCGAGTACGTCCCGGCGGCGGTGATGGTCACCGTCGACCCGTCGATCGAGACGTCGGCAGAGTCGGACGAGGCGGTCATGCCGTCGAGGCTGATCTTCGCGGCCTCCGATTCGTCGATGTCGAGTTCGTCGAGGTCGATGTTCGACACGTGGTTCTCGGCTGCCGCGGTGTCCGCCACGGACGTGTCGACGGCGCCGGTGGTCGCTGCATCGGAGTCGTCTGCTGCGACGCCGGCCGCGCCGGCGCCGCCGGCTTGTGTCCCCGAGTCGGAGTCGATGCAGCCCGTGGCGGACAGCACTGCGGCGAGGGCGACCGCCCCGGCGAAGGTCGAGCGTCGTGTTCGAGTGATCATGAGTCGTCTCCTCGTGGTCGTGAGGTCAGGGGGCGTCGGGACGAGCGGAGGTCGCCTCCGGTCGGACGGTCGAAGTGGGCGGACAGCACGGGGTGCCAGCGGTTGGCCGGGAGTTCGGGGTGGAGCGCCGCGAGGCCCGTGGCGTACTTCGAGACCTTCTCCGGGCGGTGGCCGGCCCGCCACAGCAGTCGGTCGGCGACCGACGGCGTGCCGTCGGTCTTGGTCTCGATGATGAATCGATCGGCGAGTCCGGTGGATCTCCCGTCGGCGTCGGTGCAGCGGAACCCGGCGTCGATGGTCACCCGGACTCCGTCGGCGGGGAGCGTCAGGGTCGCTCGGTGGTAGAGGCTGGTGAGGACCGGTTCGAGCGCCGAGGCGTAGGGAGCCGTCTCGCTGAATTCGGTCGCGAACTCGCGCACCGGGCCACCGCCGTCGGCAGAGGTTCCGTCGAGGCGTCGACGGTGCTTGACGGTGCGGCCCCGGCGGTTCTTCGTCTTCACCTCGGCGACCGTCAGGTCGCTGTCGAGGTAGGTCCGAGTGCGCACCTTGAAGCGGCGCGGCCGGCGTGCGGCGGCGAGACGGTACGAGTCGAACCGGTCGGTGTCGAAGTAGACGGAGAGGTAGCCGAACCAGCGCCGACCGTCGATAGCGAGTGCCCGCACGTCGGCGGGGAGCTCGCCGAGCAGCATGAGGAGCGCCTCGGTCGACACGACGTACTTGCGGTCCTTGCGCGTCTGCAGCTCGGCGTGACGATCCAAGGTCGAGAGGTCGATCGGCTCGATTCGGTCGACGGCGGTCGCGATCGCCGGCACGGTCGAGGTCGGGCGGGCGGGTGCTGCGAGCGTCGTCATCGGACCGCACTCCCGGCGGGCAGCGAGTCGGCGGAAGCGCCCCCGCGTTCGGTGCCGATGCGGTACCGGACCTCGACGTTGGTCGTGTCGTTGACGAGGTCGACCTTGCGGACCTTGACCCGGTGGACCGTTGCGCCGAGCAGCGCTTCGAGGTGACCGATGAGGGTGGCCTCGTCGGTGATGGCGACGTCGAGGTGGACGACCTGCGTCCGGTACCCGGAGAAGAGTCGAGGATGGTCGCCGACGAACAGTGCGAGCACCACGGCGCCCATCAGGGCCGGCGTCAGCCAGTCGGGTCCGACGGCCAGTCCCCCGAGGAGCCCGAGGGTCAGCGCTGCGAAGTAGTACGCGACCTCCTCGTGATCGAGTTCGGTGGAACGCAGCCGAATGATCGAGAGGACCCCGAACAGCCCGATGCCCAGCCCCGCACCGATCTCGCTCGAACTCAGCGCATCGGCCACTGCGAGGACGCCGACGTTCACGCCGAGATAGGCCGCGACCAGGTCCTTGCGCCGGTGGCGAGGGAAGTAGAGCGCGAAGACCAGGACACTGATGGCGACCAGGTCGAGGGCGAAGATGAGTGAGGTTGACATTCGGAGGGGTCCTTTCGATCTCGCCCTCCGGTGTATGCGTCGCCACTGTGCCGTCGCTGTGAGCCGGTCGTGAATCAGGTAAGAGTCGGCGAGACCACCGCGCGTTCGAGGTGAGCCGCAGAACGCGTCAGACTGTGTGGTCCGGCCGCCACCGCACCGTTCGCATCACACCGGTCGAGGAGTTCTCATGGCGAAGTACGCAGCGATCTTCGATCTCGATCGCACCCTCATCGCGGCGTCGTCGGCGCCGGTGTTCCAGCGGTACGTCGGTGAGGCGGGGATCAGCGACGGCAGCCTGAACCCCGTGGTCGAGCCGGTCGTGGGCGCCGTCAGCCGCGTGATGAAGCTCGTCTACGACACCGTGGGTGAGTCGCGCCTGATGATGCAACCGGCCAAGCTCGCCGTGCGAGCGTCGGCGGGCTGGCCGATCGACGACGTGCGGGCCGCGGCCACGGCGGCGGCCGACGAACTGGTCGACGAGGTGCAGCCGTTCGCCGAGTTGCTCATCGAGGAACATCGCGAGGCGGGCCGGTTGCTGGTCCTCGCGTCGACGTCGCCGATCGCCTTCACGCAGCCACTGGCCGACGCACTCGGGTTCGACGCTGTCATCGGCACGAAGTGGGCCGACGACGGGACGAACTACCTCGGCGAGCTCGACGGACCGTTCGTGTGGGGCCCCGAGAAGGCCGACGCGGTCCAGGCGTGGGCCGACGCCAACTGTGTGCGTCTCGCGGGGAGTTACGCATACAGCGACAGCTACTTCGACGCCCCACTGCTCGATCTCGTCGGGAACCCGGTTGCCGTCAATCCCGACCCGCGCCTCGCTGCGACCGCACGGCTGAAGGGCTGGCCGATCCGCCACCTCGACAAGAGCGATGGCGTCATCAAGGTCGGCGGCCGCGAGATCCAGGAGTGGGCGCGACCGTTCATGCGCCCCGAGCTCGTCGCTCCCTACGCCGACATCGACTTCGTCGACCACGACAAGATCCCGGCCGACGGTCCTGCGATCGTCGTCTTCAAC
>JBCCTP010000421.1:0-4457 GCA_039198505.1 Actinomycetota bacterium
GCCTAGGCGACGACCACCCAGAGTGACAGTCGGGTCCGGCAGCCGACGTCGACGCCGACGTGACACCAGCCCACCGCCACCGCCACCGCACCGTCAGCGTCGGCGGGGTGTCCCCTCCGTGCCGGGTGCTCCGGTCGCCGAGGTCATCTCGCGGCGCATCTGCTCGAACGACTTGCGGAGGAGTCGGCTCACGTGCATCTGTGAGATCCCGATCTCGTTGGCGATCGCCGACTGCGACATCCGCTCGTAGAACCGCAGCTCGACGATTCGTCGCTCTCGCTCGGGCAACGTGTCGAGCAACTCGCCGATCACCTGCAGGTTCTCGGTGTCTTCGAACGCTCGATCGTCCTCGGCCAGCACCGCCTGACGATCGGTGCCGGCCAGGTCGTCGTCGGAACCGGCGGTGTCGAGGGTGCCGACCGACGACGCCGCACCAGCCACGAGGCCGCGAACGACCTCCTCGCGATCGATCCCGAGATGGTGCGCGAGCTGCTCGACGCTCGGCGATCGACCCAGGTCCTGTTCGAGCTCGGCCGTGGCGTCGCGTACCTGCAGGTGCAGCTCCTTCGCCCCGCGAGGGACGCGGACGGTCCAGGTGCGGTCGCGGAAGTGCCGTTTCAGCTCGCCCTCGATGGTCTGACCGGCGAAGGACGAGAACTGGGCGCCGAAGTCGGGGTCGAACCGGTCGACCGCCTTGACGAGGCCGACCATCGCCACCTGCCGCAGGTCGTCGTCGGGTGTTCCCGAACGCGTGTACCGACGCGCGATGTGGGCGGCCAGGCCCATGTGTCGTTCGACGAGCTGGTTGCGCACCGACCGCTTGCGGCTCTCGACGAACTCTCGAAAGAGCTCGATGTCCCCGAGCTCGTCGTCGTCGGTCATGAAGAGATGGTCGTGGTGCGTGAACGGGGGACGTCAGTCGTTCGAGTCACCCGATGCCTCGGAGGCCCGCTTGACCACGGTGACGCCATCGGCATCGACCTGATGATCGTCGACGACGCTGGCGAGGATGGACGTGGCGAGCGGATCGAGCTCGACCGGGTCGCGGGAACCCGATCGTCTCATGGTCACGGAGATCTCTCCGTCGGACACGACGTACGTGACGTGGCACCGCTCGTCGGCGGCGGCGAGATCGTGGTCGGCGAACAGGGTGAACACCTCGCTGACGCCGAGACGCAGGTCGTCGATCTCGTCGACGGTGAACCCCACGTCGGCGGCGAGGGAGGCGGTCATGATCCGGACCGAGACGGCGAAGTCGACTCGCAGCGGAACCGCCAGATCGACGATGTCGGTCGCCGACCTGGTCGCCCCCTGTTCACTCATCTCGCCGAAGCTAGCCAACATGGACCCGCGAACCGACGGAAGTCGGGCGGCGCGTCACCATCCGACGGCTCGGCGGACCACCTGTTCGATCCCACCGACCTCGAGGAGATGCTTGGTGTCGATCGCCGTGTGGAGGAACGGCGGGATCAGGTCGGCGAACGGGTCGGCCAAGGGAATCCCGACCAGATCGGCCACCCCCCGACGGCCGCCCAGATCGAGGACCCATCCCTGGTGGGCCAGATCGGCGGGTCGCGTCGGCCGCCCGGCCACGATCCGCACCGCGTTCGCGCCGGCTGCCGCACCGGCCTGGGTGGCGACCTGGGCGGACGGCGGCAGCGGTGTGCCGGCCGCATCGACGTGACGCACCACGTCGCCGGCCGCGAACACGGCGCGCCGCCCGGCCACCGCGAGGTCGTCGTCCACACGGATCGCCCCGTCGTCGTCGGTCGGCAGGCCGAACGTGCCTCGGGGTCGGTCGCCGCCGGCCCACACCGGACGGCCCGTCAGACGGCTCCGACCCGCGTCGACGCCGTCGTCGTCGATCGAGTCGACCGGCGTCGACAGAACCAGCTCGACGCCGCGGCTCCGGAGGATCCGCGCCGCGTTCGACGAGATCCGCGGACTCATGGTGGGCAGGAGGCGCTCACCCGCCTCGACGATCGTGACCGCCACGTCGGAGCGGGCAGCCGAGAGTGCGGCGGCCAACTGCACGCCGGTCGCGCCGGCACCGATCACCACCACCTGGTCGCGGTCCGCCAGGTCGGCGCGCAGCGCCAGCGCGTCCTGTGCGGTGCGGAGCACCGCGGCCGAGTCGATGCCGTCGATCGGAGGGCGCGCGGGTGACGCACCGGTCGTGACGATCACCGCGGTGGCCCCGAGCGTCGTGCCGTCGTCGAGCGTCACGCCGTCGTCGGCGACCTCGGTCACCGTTCCGACCACGACGTCGGCGCCGAGATCGGCCAGGGGGACCGACGCGTCGTCGACCGGAGCGGTGCCGCCCGCCACCGCGGCGAGGCGGGTGACGAAGTCGTGATCGCCGGTCGAGTCGACCACGACGCTGCTCGCACCTCGGCGGCGGATCTCGCGGTCGGCATGGACCCCGGCATAACCGCCGCCGACCACCACGATCGGAGGATCGGCTTCTCGTGCGTCGGCGGTCGAGGCGTCGCGCGTCATCCGGGAAGCGTGCCTGATCGACAGGGCGGCGACACGCCCGCGATACTGGCGTCATGAGTTCGGGGCGGAGGACATCAACCGGATCGGTCGCGCCACCGGCCGGCGAGGTGAACGGTGTGGCGGTCGCGGCGGTGATCGTCGGTGCGGTGATCGGCTCGATCGTGCGATGGACGCTCGACTCCTGGATCGACGACGACTCGGCCATCGGCCCCGCACTGCTGGTGGCGAACACGATCGGTGCGTTCATCCTCGGCGTCACGTTCGGGCTCGGCGACGATGACGGCCGACGTCGTCTCGCCGTCGGCGTCGGGCTGTGCGGAGGTCTGACGTCGTTCAGCGCGTGGTCGGTGATGATCGCCGAGGCGTTCGAGGGCGGTCACACAGCGGACGGCACCGCGCTGATCCTCGCGCACCTCGTCGCCGGCTTCTCGGCCTTCATCGCAGCCCGGGCTGTCACCCGACGGGCCCGCCGGATCCTCGTCGGGGAGGTCGGGCACCTCGGGTGACGACGGCTGCGTTCGTCCTCGCGGCCGGCGCGGGAGCGCTGCTGCGTTGGTGGGCGGCGCGCGCCGATCCCACCGGACGCCATCTCGGCATCCTCGCCGTCAACGTGCTCGCGTCGTTCGTCGCGGGCCTGGCGACCGGCCTCGACGACCCGTGGCGCACGATCGTGTCGGTCGGATTCCTCGGCGCGCTGTCGACGTTCTCGACGGTGATCGGCGACGTGATGGGTGATCTCGCTCAGGCCCGTCGCACCCTCGCCGCGACCTACCTCGCCGGGAGCATCGTCGCCGGCGTCGGCGCGGCCTGGCTCGGGCTGCGCCTCGGCTGAGACGCTGCGATGATGCGGTCGTGCCCGAGGGCGACACGATCCGGAGACTGGCCGAGCGCATCGGCGCCGAGCTGGCCGGCGACACGGTCACCCGGTCGATCATCCGCCACCCCCGGCTCGCCACCGCCGATCTCGCCGATCGCACACTTCTGGACGCCGGGTCGTACGGCAAACACCTCTTCGTCCGATTCGACGATCGACGGTCGCTCCACGTCCACCTGCTCATGCAGGGTCGCGTCCGGTTCGATCCGGCGCGCGAAGTCCCCGACTGGCGGCGGCGGTTCGAGCTGACGTTCCGATCCGGCGCTCGCATGGTCGGCGTCGACATCCCTCTCCTCCATCTCGTCGAGACCGAGGCGGAGCGATCGTTCACCGATCATCTCGGGCCCGACGTCTGCGGCGACTTCGATCACGACGCGGCCGTCGACCGGATCCGTGGCGAGGCCGACCTGCCGCTCGGAGCGTCGATGCTCGAGCAACGCAACGTCGCCGGTTGGGGCAACATCTACGCGGTCGAGACACCCTTCGTGTGCGGGATCTCGCCGTTTCGTCCCGTCGGCGAGATCGACGGGATCGAGGCGATCGTCGCCGTCGGGGCCGCGCTGATCCGCACGAACGCGCGCCGGGGACCGCAGAACACGACGGGTCGCCGCCTGCAGCAGTCCGACCACTGGATCCTCACCGGCGACGCCCGCCTCTGTCCGGTGTGCGGCTCCCGATTGGAGCGGTTCCGCGACGTCGACGTGTCCTGGCAGCGGCGAACGGCTCGGTGCCCGCGCTGCCAGGCCGACGACCATTCGGTCGTCGACGTCGAACGGGCGAGACGTCTGCTCTCACTCCACCCGGCCGCCCGGTCGATCGACTGGGATCGTCTCACCGCTCGATCCTGAGATCCGCACGTCGGCGCGACGCCCGGCAAGGAATTCGGACGGTCGACGAATCGTCCGGGGGAAACGGGGGTACTGGACGTCGACGCGGACGATCCACCGCGCAGATTCGACGGTCCGGTGGACCGACGACAGACCGACCTGCCGCCACCCAGCCCCCCACCCCGCGGTGGCGGCAGGTCGTCAACCCCCCCGCTCGGGGGGCCCCCCGCCGGGGGGGGGGGGCGCGGGGGGGCCCC
>JBCCTP010000422.1:0-4430 GCA_039198505.1 Actinomycetota bacterium
CACTGATCGCGGGCGCCACCGACTCGATCTCGAGCCCGCGGTTCAGCAACTCCCCCGTCGAGTTCGTCGCCGTCGTCGTCACGGGCGCGTTCGCGATCGCCGTTCTCTTCGCTCGCACCCGATTCGTCGCAGCCGTCCTCCTCGGCGGCGGCGGGTACGGGCTCGCGATCGTCTACCTCGTGCAGGGCGCTCCCGACCTCGCGATCACGCAGTTCCTGGTCGAGACGCTCACGATCGTCGTGTTCCTCCTGGTGCTCGCGCGGCTGCCTTCCGAGTTCCTCCCGGCGCCGGCGTGGGCGCCGCGCGCCGCACGGATCGCGATCGCACTCGGCGTCGGGGTCACCGTGTCGCTGTTCGCCCTCAGCGCTTCGGGAGCACGGACCGAGCCGTCGGTCGGTGTCGACTACGTCGAGCTCTCCGAACCGGAGGCCGGCGGCCGCAACGTGGTCAACGTGATCCTGGTCGACTTCCGTGGGTTCGACACGTTCGGCGAGATCACCGTGCTCGCCGTCGCCGGGATCGGAGTGATCAACCTGGTGCGGGCCGCTCGGCGCCAGCAGCGACAGCGCCACATCGAGGACGGCACCGACGACGTCGCGCTCGACCTCGACCACGATCTCGACGGTCGATCCGACGGACAACGTGAACGTCACCGTCAGGTCGGAGTGTGGCGGTGAGCACGCCCGACACCCCTCGATTCTCGGTCGTCCTGACCGCGACGGTCAACGGGATCACCATGATCCTGCTGCTGTTCTCGATCTTCCTGACCTTGCGCGGCCACAACGCGCCCGGTGGCGGTTTCGCCGGTGGACTCGTGATGGGCTCGGCGGTGATCCTCCGGTACCTCGCTGCGGGCCCGGCCGGGATCCGGTCGCTTCGGGTCGACCCGATCCCTCTCATCGGAGGAGGGCTGGCGCTGGCCGCCGTCGTGGGATTCACGTCGTTGGTGGTCGACGGGGACTTCCTCGAGTCGGCGATCTGGAAGTGGAAGGTCCCGGTCGTCGGCGAGATCAAGATCGTGTCGTCCTCGCTGTTCGACATCGGGGTGCACATCCTGGTGGTCGGCGTCGTGATGGCGATCGTGGTCGCCTTCGCCGAGGCCGACGACGAAATGAGGGGCAGGCGATGAGCGTCGAGCAGGCGATCCTCATCGGCGTGCTCGCCGCGTCGGGCACGTACCTCGTGATGCACCGCACGCTGACGCGGATCATCCTCGGGCTCGGGCTGCTCGGCAACGCCGTGAACCTCCTGATCCTCAGCTCGGGTGACGGCCCGGGCGAGCCACCGATCATCGGGCGCGAGGGCGACTTCACCGACCCGGTGCCCCAGGCGCTCGTGCTCACCGCGATCGTGATCGGGTTCGGTGTCATCTCCTTCCTGCTCGCGATGGCGTACCGCGCGTGGACGATCGACGGCAACGACGACGCCGAAGATGACATCACCGATCGCCGTCTCGCCGATCAGCCCGACGAGGAGACGACATGAGTTCGCTCCTCCCACTGCTCATCGCGATGCCGCTCCTCGGTGCTGCGCTGTCGCTCGCGTTCATCCGGTCGCGGCCGGTGCAGCGCGTGATCAGCCTCACGTGCGCCGGGGCGACCACGGCGATCTCGATCGCCCTTCTCATCGACGTCGACCGCAACGGCACCGAGGTGTCGTCGCTCGGTGGATGGCGGTCCGACATCGCCATCAACCTCGTCGCCGACCGGTTCGCCACGCTGATGCTCACGATCAGCTCCACGATGCTGCTGGCCGTGCTCGTCTACGCGATGGGCCAGCGCACCGACGACGAGCGGTCGCGCTTCTACCACCCGGCCTATCTCGCGTTGATCGGCGGCGTGTGCGGCGCCTTCCTCGCCGGCGACCTGTTCAACCTGTTCGTCTGGTTCGAGGTGCTCCTCATCGCCAGCTACGTCCTTCTGACGCTCGAGGGCACCGACGGCCAGATCCGGTCGGGCACGACGTATGTCGTGCTCAACGTGATCGAGTCGTTCGTGCTCGTCACCGGCGTGGCGTTGATCTTCGCGGCGACCGGCACGTTGAACATGGCGATGCTCCCCGAGCGACTCGCCGAGCTGCCCGACGGTGTCCGGCTCGGCCTCAACCTGCTCCTCCTGATCGCGTTCGGCCTGAAGGCGGCCGTGTTCCCCCTGTATTCGTGGCTGCCCGACAGCTATCCCGCAGCGCCGAGTCCGGTGAGTGCGGTGTTCGCCGGACTGCTGACCAAGATCGGCGTGTACGCCATCATTCGCACGCAGACGCTGCTGTTCCCCGACACGAACCGGGAGCTGCTCCTCGTGATCGCCGGGTTGACCATGGTGGTCGGGGTCGTCGGGGCGATCGCGCAGTCCGACATGAAGCGGATCCTGTCGTTCCACATCGTGAGCCAGATCGGGTACATGATCATGGGCGTCGCCCTCGGCGGTGTCGCAGCGATCTCGGCGACGATCTTCTACATGGTCCACCACATCCCGGTGAAGACCTCGCTGTTCCTCGTCGAGGGAATCGTGGAGAAGGAGGCGGGCACGTCGAGCCTGTCGAAGGTGTCGGGCCTGGCCCGCCGCTCCGGACCTCTCGCCGCGCTGTTCCTGATCCCCGCGTTCAGCCTCGCCGGGCTGCCGCCGTTCTCCGGCTTCCTCGGCAAGCTGGCGGTGGTCACCGAGGGCATCGATCAGGAATCGTGGTGGATCGTCGCGGTCGCGCTCGCCGTGTCGCTGATGACGCTGATCTCGATGCTCAAGATCTGGACCGGCGCGTTCTGGGGTGCGCCCAGCCCGACGCCGGTCCCGCAGTCGGTCGGCGCTGCGGCCGCTGACGACGCCGGCGACGACGGCGAGGGGGACGGGGTCCTCCGCAACCACGGTCTGATGGCCGCGGTGACGACCGGCGTCGTCACCCTCACCCTCGCGATCGCGGTGTTCGCCGGGCCGCTCTACCGGTTCTGCGAGCGAGCGGCGATCGACGCCACCGATCTCCGCGCCTACGCCGAGGCGGTGCTGCCGTGAGCCGCGTCATCGCTCCGATCTTCATGCTCGTCGCCTGGCTGGCGCTGTGGGGCGAGATCTCGGTCGTCAACGTCGGCAGCGGCGTCCTCGTCGTCGCGATCGTCTCGCTCGTGTTCCGGCGGGTGCAACGCGGCCGGCACCGCCTCCATCCGATCGGTCTCGTGAAGCTGTTGGCGATCTTCGTGTGGCGTCTCGTCACGTCGTCCGCCACGGTCGTCGTGACGGTGCTCGCCCCGACACCGGCCCGGCTCCGGTCGGGTGTGGTCGGGGTCGAGCTCACGCATGCGTCGCCGCTCGTCGCCGCGATCGTGTCCGACGCCATCAGCCTCACTCCCGGCACGCTCACGCTCGATGCCAAGTTCCCCGGTGGTGGGCGCCGCGAGCCGCCGACGCTCTACATCCACGTGCTCGGCCTGGCCGACCCCGACGAGATCCGTCGCGACGTGCAGCAGTTGGAGCAGGTCGTCCTCGCCGCGGTCACGCCGTACGGGTTGGAGGACGACGACGACCTCGCTCCGGTCGCGCACGGGGAGGCAGAGGCATGACCGTCGTCGTGTGGATCTGCGGCGTGATGCTGGGCGCGGCCGGGTTTCTGACCACGTTGCACGTGATCCGTTCGCGGAACCTCGCCGACCGTGCCGTCGGCGTCGACATGCTGGTGGCGATCATCCTGAACGGCCTCGCGGTGTCGATCGCGTTCAACCAGGACGACCTGGTCGCCGCACTGCTCCTGATCATCGGGCTGCTCGCCTTCCTCGGCAGCGTCACGATCGCCCGCTACATCGAGGAGCGCGGACCGTGAGCGCGGTGGTCGACGTCATCGCCGCCGTGTTTCTTCTCGCCGGCTGCTCGCTCGCGCTGATCGCCGCGATCGGACTGTTCCGGATGCCCGACACGTACTCACGCATCCACGTGGCGACGAAGCCGGCGACACTCGCCGTGGTCTGCACGGTCGGAGCCGCCGTCCTGCGCGTTCCCGACCTCGCACCGACGACCAAGCTCCTGCTCGCCGTGGCGCTCCAGTTCTGGACCGCTCCGGTCGCCAGCCACATGCTGGGTCGCGCGGCGCACACCGCAGGACTCCGCCCGGAGGAGCCGTGGGTCGTCGACGACCTGGAAGATGCCGAGGCCGCCGCGTCGGCGATCGAGAACACGGCCGACGCCGCAGTCGAGGACGAGTGAACCCAACGACCTCGGGCCGGTTCCGATTCACGAACCTCGTCCGCCTCGATGTAGAAACGATCTTCTAGAAGTTCTACACCAGTCGCCGCCTTCTTGGCGACCACAACGAGAGGAGACCTCATGGAGGTCGTCAACGAAGTCGGAGTCACCAGTCCCGAGCGGATGCAGGAGATGCTGCAACCCGGCCCCGACGGGCCGATCTTCATGGTTAACCTCCTGAAGTTCAAGGAGCACGCCGAGTAC
>JBCCTP010000423.1:0-4415 GCA_039198505.1 Actinomycetota bacterium
CGCGGTGGAGCGGGGGGAGGTGCCGGCGGTGCGTCGGGGGTCCTCGCCGGCGGGGGCGGCGGGACGACCTCAAGGGGCGGGTCGGTCCGTGGTGGGTCGGCCACGAACGGTGGCGGCGGTGGAGACGACGAGGGCGGGGGAGGGGGCGGTGGTGTCGGTGGCGCAGGCGGCGCGGGCGGGGTCCCGGGACGTGACGGCGGAGGCGGCGGCACGGGCGGCGACGCCGAGACCGCGGGCGGGGCCGGGGTCGAACCGGGCGCGTGACCCGGTGCCACATCGAGGCGCGACGACTGCAGCGGGCGCGGCGTCGAGGCGGTCGGATCGGCGTCGGTCATGTCGGGTCGTGCGGTCGGAGCGTCGGCGGCGAGGTCACCAGCGCGCCATCGGCAAGATGCGCTGTCGTGGACCGAACTTGGGTGCGGCGAAGCCGGCAGCGCCGAGCAACCGGATCACGCGGCCCCGCTGACCCGCGAACGGTTGCAGCAGCTGGAGCATACGTTCGTCGGTCCCGCGCGGCTCGCCGACGAGCCCCCACGACACGGTGTTCTTGATGTGGTAGTCACCCACGGGAACTGCATCGGCATCACCGAGGGCAGGGCTGAGCACCGATCCGATCGTCCACACCCCGACACCTCGGATGAGCCGGAGTTTCTCGGCCACGACGGCGGGACCTGCGTCGGCCCACGCCCACATCTTCGACGCGTGGCGGGCGACCTCGATGAGGGTCTGCGCGCGCTTTCGTTCGATGCCCCGCGGATGGAACCACCACGAGGGCGTGCGCGCGAGCACGCGTGGCGCCGGGGGGAGCCGGAGACCCTCGACCGGCCCGGGGGCGTGGTCGCCGAGCTCGAGGCAGAGCGTTCGCCACTGCTGCACCGCCTCGCGAGCGGTGATTCGCTGCTCGATGATGTTGGGGAGCAGCTCGTGGTACAGGTCGTGGCTGGCCCCGAATCTCATGGTCCGGTGTTCCCGTGCGGCGGCGGCGACCACGGGATGGTCGCACCTCTCGAGTTCGGGCGCTGCGGGGTCGTCGTGACCCGACATCGCCTCGACACGGTCGAGCAACCACGCCCGTCCGGGGCCCCACGCCACGGCGTCGATCGGACGGTCGGCGGTCCACGCGATCTCGACGGTTCCGGGGCCGTCGGGCGTGAACGTGGCGCGGACGAAGCGGCCCGCACCCGTGGCTCCACGACCGATGCGTGTGAGCCGTGTGGTCGGATCTCGGGGCCCGTGGCGGAACCCGGAGAGCGCGGATCCGACGTCGAAGCCCCGGGCTCTCTCGCCCGCCGGCGCGTCGTCTCGACGCTCCCGTGCACCGGCCGGTACCGGTCCGGGCAACCACGTGACCGCCACGGCGGCGACGGTACCAGTCGGTTTCGCGCCACTCGGTCATCACCCCCGTACGCTCCGACGCGATGGGACAGGGAGCCGGCGGGCTGCGCAACGGATGGCGTCGAGTCCCTCACCCAGGGCGGTTGTCGCCGGGTCACGCCCACCACGACGAGATCGTCGAGCGGCACGGACGTTCACTCGATGCGAACCTGCCGACCTACCGCGATCCGGTCAGCGGATTCAGTGTCTTCACCAGCGAGTTCCTCCAACGTCGCGGGTACTGCTGTGAGTCCGGATGCCGACACTGTCCGTGGGTGGGAGGCGACGCAGATCCCGATCCGGCCGGCGGGTAGCGTCGCCGGATGGCTCGGATCGACGACCTCGACGACCTCATCCCACTGCTCCGCGCCGACGGAGACCCGAAGCTCGACGACCGGAAGTGCGACGAGAAGTTCGGTTGGGAGCGAGCGGACGCGGAGGCGATGTTCGCCGAGGAGATGACCGCCCTCGTCGATCTGCAGAAGCGACTCTTCGCCTCGAAGAAGGCGTCGCTGCTCATCGTGCTCCAGGCGATGGACGCAGCGGGCAAGGATTCGACGATCCGCGCCGTGATGAGCGGGCTCAACCACGCCGGAGTCGACGTCCAACCGTTCGGTGTGCCGACCGACGAGGAGATCGCGCACGACTACCTCTGGCGGATCCACGCCCACGCGCCGGCCGACGGATACATCGGTGTGTTCAACCGCTCGCACTACGAGGACGTGCTCGTCGTGCGGGTGAAGGGGTTCGTCGAGAAGAAGGTCTGGAAGAAGCGGTACGCCCACATCCGGGCGTTCGAGCAGATGCTGGCCGACGAGGGCACCGAGATCGTGAAGATCTTCCTCCACGTCTCGAAGGAGAAGCAGAAGGAGCGGTTCGAGGAGCGGCTGAATCGACCCGACAAGAACTGGAAGTTCCGCACAGGCGACCTCGCCGATCGGGCGCTGTGGGACGACTTCATGGAGGCGTACACCGACGCGATCGAGGAGACGTCGACCGACGACGCGCCGTGGTACGTCGTGCCGGCCGACCGCAAGTGGGCCCGCAACGTCTGCATCGCCCGCATCTTGCGCCACCACCTCGAGAAGATCGACCCCGAGTACCCCGACCCCGAAGAGGGCCTCGACCAGATCGAAGTGATCTGATTTCAGCACGTCCGGTGCCGGGTCCGATTCGTGCTGTTGTCAGCACGTTCGGTGCCGGGTCCGAATCGTGTGGTTTCGGTGCTGTCGGTGAAGGTGTCCGCTTCGTCGATCTAGGGTTCGGCGATGCCGGTCGCGATTCCCTCCACGCTCGACGAGGTCGTGTCGATCCTGTCCGACCACCCCGACGCCACGCTGCTGGCGGGAGGGACCGACGCGATGGTCGAGGTCAACGACGGGCATCGCCGGCCCGAGGGCACCGTGATCGCCCTCGATCGCGTGACCGAGTTGCGCTCGTGGCGTCACGACCCGGACGCCGGTGACTCGGGTCGCGGCCTGGTCACCATCGGCTCCGCCGTCACGTACACCGAACTCATGGAGGAGCCCCTCGCTTCGCTCCTGCCAGCGCTCGCCGAGGCGTCGCGCACGGTCGGCAGCCCGCAGATCCGCAACGCCGGAACGCTCGGAGGCAACCTCGGCACGTGCTCGCCGGCGGGTGACGGACTGCCCGTGCTCGCCGCACTCGATGCCGACGTTCGGCTCGTGTCGGCGGCGGGAGAACGAACGATGCCGGTCACCGAGTTCATGGTCGGGGTGAAGCGGACGTCGATCGAACCGGGCGAGGTGATCGCCGAGATCGACATCCCCATCCGCGACGGGTGGCAGGGGTACGCCAAGGTCGGCGTGCGCAACGCCATGGTGATCGCGATCGCCAGCGCATGCCTCGCGGTCGACTCCGACGCGCAGCGTGTCGCCATCGCTCTCGGTTCGGTCGCGCCGACCGTGGTTCGGTGCAGCGAGGCCGAGGACCAGCTCTCCGCGGCGGTCGACTGGGACCAGGGAACGGTCGCCGCCGACGCGCTGGCCCGGTTCGCTCGGTTGGTCCCTGCAGCCGCGTCGCCCATCACCGATCACCGTTCGAGCGCCGAGTACCGCAGCCATGCGGTCGGTGTGCTCGGTCGTCGACTCGCAGCTCGGGCGTTCACGGTCGAGCCGGGGGCCGGCGCCGGAGCAGCGGCGTGAGCCGACCCCTCGATCCCGACCTCCTCAAGCTGTACAGCTTCCACGTCTTCAACCAGCTGAGCGGTGCGGTGACCGCCGGGATGATCCATCTCGGCGATCGGCTCGGTCTGTACCGCACGATGGCCGATCTCGACCGTCCCGCCACCACCGCTGAGATCGCCGACGCCGCCGGACTCGATGAACGCTGGGTCCGCGAGTGGGCGCACAATCAGGCGGCGGCGAAGCTGATCGTCGCCGACACGACCGAGCAGCCCGAGCGGTTCTCGCTCACGCCCGAGGCGGTCGCCGTCACGGCATCACCCGACCACGAGGCGTTCGGGATGGGCATGTTCCATCGGCTGCCGCAGACCATCGGTGCCGTCGAGCAGATGCCCGAGAGCTTCCGGACCGGACTCGGGCACGACTACGACAGCCACGGCTGCGAAGGAGCGGTGGGGATCGAGCGGAGCTTCGAGCCGTGGAACCGCCACCACCTCGTCCCCGACGTGCTCCCGGCTCTCGACGGCGTGGTCGATCGGCTCGAGGGCGGAGCCACGGTGTGCGATGTCGGATGCGGAGCCGGGGGAGCGGTGCTCATGATGGCCGCGGCGTTCCCTGCGTCGACGTTCGTCGGTTATGACATCTCCGCCGAGGCGCTGAGACGAGCGAGCGAGCGGCTCGTCGAGTCCGGGCTCACGAACGCTCGATTCGCCGATCCGCGCGACGAGCCGATGCCGTCCGACCGGTCGGTCGACCTCGTGACGACGTTCGACTGCATCCACGACATGACGCACCCCCGGGACGTGATCCACGCGATTCGCGGTGCCGTGGCCGACGACGGCACGTGGCTGCTCGTCGACATCAAGGGTCGCGACTCGTTCGCCGAGAACGTGGAGA
>JBCCTP010000424.1:0-4402 GCA_039198505.1 Actinomycetota bacterium
AGGACCCGGTCGACCTCGACTCCCTCGGACTCGTCAGCGAGCAACGCGACCGCCGACGGGTCGAGACCTCCGAGCCGAACGACGAGCTGATCGTCTCCCGGCGTCGACACCAGGTCGGCGATGCGTGGGCTCTCGTGCGGCGCCGTGTCGCGCGCCGTCGCGACGACCGTCACGTCCCCCGGCGTCGAGTCGCGTCGCAGCTGCGCGAGCAGCTGCAGGGTGGCCTCCGTCGCCCAGTGGACGTCGTCGACGACGAAGACGACCGGTCCGTCGCGTGCGGCGACGGTGAGCCACTCGCCGATCGCCTGGTGCAGCCGGAACCGGCCGGTCTCGGCGTCGGTCAGCGGAAGATCGGTCGGAGACGTCTCGCCGAGTCGCTCGAACAGATCGGGGATGAGCGGTGACAGGAGATCCGCCCGGGGCCCCAGCGACTCGCGCAGATCGGCGCCCTGCAGCATCCCGGTCGACGTGCGGAGCGCCTCGATCACCGGCTGGTAGGGGACGAGGAGGTCTTCGTCACATCGACCGAACAGGACACGTGCGCCGGCACGGGCCGCATCGAGTGCGTACTGCGACGCCAGGCGGGTCTTGCCGATCCCCGGCTCGCCGAGCAACCAGATCCACGACCACCCGGTCCGCTCGGCCGTCGCGAAGGAGCCCATCTGCCGCAGTTCGTCGTCCCGTCCGACGATCGGCGTCAACGACCCCGCTCTCAGTCCGGGCGGGATCGGTGACGGATCGGGACTCGGATCGTGGGCGAGATCTCGGCGGGTCAGGTCGGACGGGGCATCCGTGCGACCCGCGCGAGCGGCCACGGTCACGTCGGCCACGAACTGGTACCCGCGGCCGCGGACCGTCCGGATGGTGCGTTGTGTCCGTCCGTCGTCGTCGAGGAGTCGACGGGCATGCTTGATCTGCGTCGTCATGGCCGACTCGGTCACGAATCGATGTCCCCACACCGCGTCGAGCAGGTCGTTCTTGGCCACCAGTCGTCCCTCGGCCTCGAGGAGGTGTCGCACCACGTCGAACACCTGCGGTTCGAACGTGCGAGGCCCGTCGGGACCGATGACCTCGTGGCGATCGGTGTCGACGACGAAGCCGTCGAAGGCGTACCGCGTCACCGGGTGATCTCGGAGACCTCGACGATCGCGTCGAGCGGGAGTCCGAGGTCGCTCGCGTGCTGTCGGAGGATCTCGGCGTCGTCGACCTCGTACAGGCAGTACGCCTTCTTCTTGTCGGCCGACAAGAACGACGTCACCCACCGCATCTCGTGTCGGAGTTCGTACTGGACGCTGCGCGCGTTGGTCTCGTCGTCGAGGACGAGTTGTTCGGCGTACTCACGTTCGACGAGGAACAGAGGCATGACGTCGGTCCTTCTCCGGGCGCGTGCGGGTCTCGAAACTCTACGTCTGGCAGGTCGGCTCACTCCGATGGGTTCACACGCGCGACGACGAACTGATGGTCGTTGCGGAATCGGACGATGCCCGACTCGTCGCGCATCGGTCGCAGGGCGTCGAGCACGTCACGACGGATCGCCGTCGGGTCGGCGTGGTCGAGCGCCGGTTGCGCCGGGCCTCCGCTCGCCAGCGCTCGCCACGCCAGGTCGGGATCGGGCCACTCGATCGTCGAGACGCGAGCCCCTCGTCGGATCACTTCGAAGCCCGCGTCGACGAGCATCCCCTCGGCCGCGCCAGGACGTGCGATGCGATTGGTCGAGCGCATCCCGTCGACGTGACCCGACGGCGAGTGCCGAGCGAAGACCTCGAACACCGGCCGCATGTCGAGCGGTGGGCCGGCACCCCAGAAACTGATCGCACAGAGCGCCCCCGGCCGTGCGACGCGGCGCATCTCACGCAGCGCGCCCTCGCACCCACCCCAGATCCCGTTGACGGAGATGACCGCATCGAACGACGCATCGGGCCAGGGCAGATCGAACATCGATCCGAGCCGGATGTCCACCCCGGGATTGCGTCGACGGGCGAGTTCCACGAGGTTCGCCGACGCATCGATGCCTGCGACGTCGGCGCCGTTCCCACGAGCCTGGCGGATCGCGAGACCGGCACCGCACGCGACGTCGAGCATCGACGTGCCGACGCCGACCTCGGTGTCCGACAGCATCGCCGCCAGCACCTCCGAGGCGTAGTGCTCGTAGAGGCACGACCAGTCGGCCGCCGCCCGTCCCCACGCATCACCGGCGACCTCCCAGTCGTGGACACGAGCGTCGGCGTCGGGGGTGGCGAGAGGGACCTGGCGGGAGGCGCCGGTTGCTGAATTCCTCATGTGGCCACGATCTCGCGATGTCGGGCGGACTGCTCGGAGGCGGGCTGAGGAGAACCTGAAGATCGTCTCCACGCGCTCCCCACACCCTCTCCGAGATCGGGTCGGGCATCTGTGCGCAGGATCGAATCGGCGAACGGCGCACCGCCGTCGATCGCCACCCGAACCACACACGCGAGAAACGACAGGAGACGATGATGACGACACCGACCACTGAGACGATCGACGTTCCGTCGGTCGACAACGGCATCGACCTCGATGCACTGCTCGAGGCCCGCGAGGCCTTGACGGCCGATCCGGCAGCCGCCGCCTTCGTGTGGACCGCCACCTGCGAGTGGGTGAACGGAACCCACAGCCGGACCACGATCGAGCCGTACTACGGGCTCGGCGAACACCACCAGCACCGCCAGGCGTTCGTGATCGACGGCGACCACCCGCAGACCTTCGCCAGCGAGGACAACGGCGCCACACCGACGGAGATCGCGCTCGCCGCGCTGGCCGGCTGCCTCACGGCAGGAGTCGCGTCGGTCGCCACCCGGCGGGGGATCCAGCTCCGTCGCGTGACGGCCGTGGTCGAGGGTGACCTCGACGCACGCGGGGTGATCGGCGCCGATCCCGACGTCCGGAACGGATTCGGCGGGATCAGGGTCCGCTTCGACATCGACGCCGACGCGAGTCGGGACGAACTCGCCGCCGTGGTGTCGCAGTCACAAAAGCGTTCGGCGGTCTACGACGCCCTCACGAACCCGACGGCCGTCACCGTCGGACTCGCCTGACCGAGGAGATCAGCATGTCGGGGACCACCGATGTCGTCGTGATCGGGGCCGGGCAGGCCGGGCTCGCCATCAGCGCGCTGCTCGGGCGGTCCGGTGTCGGCCATGTCGTGCTCGAGCGGGGCGCCGTCGCCAACTCGTGGAGGGCGGAGCGGTGGGACTCGCTCCGCCTGCTTACGCCGAACTGGATGACTCGCCTTCCCGGGCTCCGGTACGAAGGAGACGACCCCGACGGGTTCATGACCACGGATGAGGTCGTCGACCTCCTCGCGACCTACCGGCGGCGCATCGCTGCCCCCGTGGTCACCGGTGTCACGGTCGACTCGGTGGTGCCACGCGTCGGCGGCTTCGACGTGTACGCCGGATGGGAGCGATGGTCGTCCCGGGCGGTGGTCGTCGCGACCGGGGCGGCGAGTACGCCCCGGGTCCCCGAGGTCGCATCGGAGCTCCCCGACCACCTCGATCACCTGACATCGCTCACCTACCGCAATCCGGACCAACTCGCCGACGGTGCCGTCCTCGTCGTCGGAGCGTCGGCGTCGGGAGTCCAGATCGCCGACGAGCTCGCACGGTCCGGCCGAGAGGTGGTCCTGTCGGTCGGCGATCACGTCCGCGTGCCCCGTCGATATCGAGAACGCGACATCCACTGGTGGCTCGACGCCATCGGCGCACTCGACGAGCGCATCGAGGACACATCCGACGCTCGACGGGCGATGCGATCACCGTCGTTGCAGCTCGTCGGCGGCTCGCCACCGCGGGACCTCGACACGAACACGCTGAGCGCCTTGGGTGCGGGACTCGTCGGCCGCCTCGTCGGCGTCGCCGGGTCCCACGCTCAGTGCGCCGGCTCGCTCCCCAACATGCTGACGGCCGCCGATCTGAAGCAGACCCGCCTTCTCGATCGGATCGACGACCACGTTGAACAACACGACTTCGCGTCCGAGGTCGACCCGCCGGGTCCGGCCCGAACCGAGCCGACTCGATCGGATCGCCACGACACTCGACCTGAGGCGCTTCACCACCGTGCTGTGGGCCACCGGATATCGGCGCCACCATCCGTGGGCCGACCCCTCACTCGTCGGACCGGACGGGGCGATCATCCACGATCGCGGCGTCGGTGTCGCGCCCGGCCTGTTCGTCCTCGGCGAGCCGTTCCAACGCCGGCGGAAGTCGGCCTTCATCGACGGTGTCGGTCGTGACGCCGCCGAACTCCTCCCGCATCTTCTCGCGGTCCTCACGCGGCGAGGCCGACGCGTGGTCGCGTGAACCGGTGAGTACGACACATCCACGGGAATGCGCCAAGCTCGGATCATGGTTGAACCCGTGGTGAGAGAGATGACCCCCGACGAGAC
>JBCCTP010000425.1:0-4383 GCA_039198505.1 Actinomycetota bacterium
AGACGACGACCGGACGCATCGACCAACGAACCGAGCGGCGGATCGATCGGTGGACGCGAGCGGTCGGGTCCGTCGAGGACTCGGTGGTGATTCCCCTCTCGCGGCGATCCGTCGAACGACTCGAACGGGAGTTCGCCACGAAGGTGGACGCCGCCCGAGTGAGCGAGGTGATGGCGCGCAACCTGCGGATCGGCGCCGTCGTCGACCAACTCGAGCCGGACGTGGTCTTCGCCAACCACATGGTGCAGCGCGGCCTCGCAGGCGCGCTGGTACGGACCGCGCCGCGGATCGCCATGCCGTGGGGCGGAGACATCTTCAACATCGGACCGACGACCGCGCTGACCCGACACCTCGTGCGAACCGGGCTCCGACACGCCGAACTGGTGATGCCGTCGGCGGAGTCCGCCGTGCCGGACCTCAGATCGCGTTGGGGCGTGGATCCTCGCCGAATCCGGGCGTTGTCCTGGGGGGTCGATGTTCGCCTCTTCTCCCCTGCTCTCGCAGACGAGCGGGCCGACCTCCGTAGAGCGCTGAGTGTGCCGGACGGTGCCAAGGTCGTGTTCAACACGCGCCGCTTCAAGCACGCCTGGGGGGCCAAGGCGGTGATCGACGCAGGCATTCGTCTCGCTCAGAATCGCCCCGAGGTTCTGGTGGTCAACATCGCCGGTGCCGGCAACAACGCCGAGTTGGCCGAGGCCGCCGCCCGCGTCGAGCACCACGGACTGAGCGACCGATTCCGGTTCATCCGAGGAGAGGTGAGCTTGGCGGACTATGCGACGTGGTCACGGATCGCCGACGTCGGTCTCGCGCTCAAGCAGACGCCCGACATGAGGTCACTCAGCATTCTGCAGCCGGCTCACGCCGGTGCGTGGATGATCGTGTCGGATCAGCCGGAGTACCGCGAGATGGCACAGATCGGGCTCACGTTCGACCTGGTCGATCCGGACAACTCGGACGTGGTCGTGCGATCGATCGAGGACGCGCTCGATGCGACCGCCGACGAGCATCGCCGACGCGCGGACGGGAATCGACAAGTCGTCGCGGAGCACGAGGACCACCTCGAGCGGATGTCGGACATCGTCGACACGATCGAGAGCGTGGCGGAATCGGGGCGCTCGGTCCGGACTCCTCGCGCGTACCGCTGGCTCGGATGAGACCCGAGCCGCCGCGGCGCGGTGGGCGTACAGTTCCGTCGGTGGAGAAGACGGTGATCGTGACCGGCGCATGCGGCGGCATCGGCCGGGCCGCCGGCGCGACCTTCCAGCGCTCCGGGTGGCGCGTGATCGGCGTCGATCGGTCCGAAGCGCCTGACGACCTCGAGGTCGATCGCTTCGTCCAAGCCGATCTCGCTGCAGACGGCGGCGTGGCATCGATCCGTGCGGCCCTCACGGACCTCGATCGCCTCGACGCACTCGTCAACAACGCTGCACTGCAGGTGAATCAACCGATCGTTCAGACGAGCGACGACGAGTGGACCGCTGTGATGAACAGGAACGTCCGCTCGGCGTTCCAGATGATCCGCGAGTTCCATCGCCCGCTCTCCGCAGCGAGGGGTGCGGTGGTCAACGTGAGCTCCGTCCATGCCGTGGCGACCTCGATGAACGTTGCGGTCTATGCCATCTCGAAGGGCGCGATGGTGGCGCTCACGCGAAGTGCCGCGCTGGAGCTCGCCGCAGAGGGGATCCGATGCAATGCCGTTCTTCCCGGGGCGGTGTTGACGCCGATGCTCGAGGCGGGGCTCTCGAGGCGTCCACATCCCGATGGCCCCGACGGCAACCTCAACGCGCTGATCGACCGGACCCCCCTCGGGTTCGTGGCGACGCCGGAGCAGGTCGCGCCGACGATCGTGCATCTCGCCGACACCGAGCTCTCGCCGTACACGACCGGTCAGATGATGGTGGTCGACGGCGGAGCCACGATCCGCCTCGGCACCGAGTGAGCGACGGCCTCGGTGTGATCCCGCGGCACGCGGTCGAGAACGGCTGAGACGTCCTCTCGAGTCCGATCACGAATCCCAGATCGTTCTGCCATCGGGTGGGCACGAAGGCGCCGCTGAGCGTCCCGGGAACCGACATCTGCCGGTCGAAGGACAGCGCGGGGATCGTCGACTCGAAACGATCGCCGAGTGTCTGCTCGACCGGATCCGGCGCAGATCGGAGGCGCGGATCGGACGGAGCGGGCGAGTTGACGAGGAACGCCACAGAGTGGACGCACGCCCGATCGATCCCCGGGAGCGCAGCCACGACGGTGCGGTTCCAGGTCGAGCCTCCACCGTCGGGCGGGCCCGATGACCTGGCACGGCAGGCGATCTCGACCGCCGGCTCCCAGTCTCCGACGAGCGTCGTCGCGTCCTCGGTCACCTCTTCGAACCGCGTGTCGAGGATGCGCTCCCGACCGCTGACCGTTGCTGCGCTGCCTCGCACGGTCCCCGAGATGGTCGGCGATCACGTCCACGCGAAGGTCGAGGTCGCCAGTGACCACGCGCGTACAGACGGATCCGGCATCGATGATCTCGGCGACAGCGAGATTGGGGTCGAGCGAGCCGGGAGCGAAGTTGGCACTCGACGCGAAGAGCCCGGTCGACGCGCTGTCCACCAACAGCAGCGCACCGGAACCGCGGCGAGAGATCCCCACCGCGTTGACGAGGGCGAGATCGCCGGGCTCGCCAGCGACCTCGAAACACCGACCCTGCCGGTACAGCAGAGGCGAGCCACCGTCACGGGTGTCGAATGCTCGACGCGGCAACCCGGAATCGGTCGGCGGTGTGAACGACTCGTCTGCGAGGGTGCCGATGTGGTCGACGACGAGGTGCACGCTCGCCGTCGGGCCGTTCACGAAGCAGACTCGTCCCGACGATGCAACCCGGGCGATCGCCACGTTCGGTTCGCGGGCACCGACGTCGTAGTTCACGTTCGACAAGTCCGGGAGCGCCGGAACACCTACCGGCACGAGGACGCCTAAGCCGCGCGAGGAGGGCCTGAACCGGCGTGAGATTGACGACCGTCACCGCACCAGGCTCGGCGTCGACGGCGAAACACGACTCCGATTCCGGCTCGATGGGACCCGACCCGTCTCGGGTGTCGAGCACTCGGACCGGCGAATCAGATCCGGTCGGCGCCGCCAATGAGTCAGCGGCGATCGACGCAACGCTGTCGGCAACGAGATCGAGCTCGGCTCGATCGTTGTTCCGGAAGCACACCTGTCCGTCGGCTCCGGGTACGGCGAACGCAAGATTCGGGTCGACGCTCCCGACGTCGTAGTTCACGTTCGACACCGTGCCCGGGAAGTCGACGTCCGAGGACGACAACACGCCGCTCCCGACACCGTCCGCGAGAAACGGGCGTGAGGTTGATCACGGCGACGTCACCGGACGGCACTCCCGTTTCGAAGCAGATTCTCCGGACCGTGGTAGCGGAGCCGTGGACCCGACCCCTGCCGGCAGCACCTAGCCCGTCACGATGAGCAGTCCGGACGTCGCGACGAACCTCATCCACCAACCGTACGACACGGCTGGCGGCATGGCGCTCGGTCCACTCGACGCGGGTACCGTGCTGCATCTCGATGACGACAGCACATCAACTCGCCGACGTGCGGCTGGAACTCGGCGAGGGCGCACTTGCGGTTGACGAGCGCGAATTCCTGTGCGTCGACATCCGAGCCGGCCGGGTGTTCCGCAGCGACCTCGACGGCTCCTTCGAGTCGATCCATCACGGCTCGGCGACCGTCGGTGCAGCGGCTCTCGCCGACGACGGTTCGCTGGTCGTGTGCGACGGACTCGCCGTGGAGCACGTCGGTCACAAGCGCTCGATCGCTCTCGAGCGTTCGCATCTCGACCTCCGTCTCAACGACGCCCGCGTCGACCCGGTCGGTCGTCTGGTCGGCGGCACGATGGCCGACCCTCCCGTTCCCGGCGCCGGAGCGCTCTGGTCGTTCGACGGTGGTCGTACCCGGCTCCTGGTCGACGATGTCACGATCTCGAATGGACTCGCGTGGTCGGCTGACGGGGACACGATGTTCTACATCGACACACCGACCCAGCGCATCGATGCGTTCGACTACGACGTGACGGACGGAACGATCGACGGCCGGCGCGTCGCTGTCGAGATCGATGCCGACCACGGCAGCCCCGACGGGATGTGCATCGATGCCGAAGGGGGCCTGTGGGTGGCGCTGTGGGACGGCTCGGCCGTTCATCGGTACGTCGACGGTCGACTCGACGAGATCGTCGAGGTACCGACGCCGTTCGTGACCTGTCCAGCAATCGTCGGGACCACCCTTGTCATCACGACGGCATCCGAAGGACGAGACGGCGATCCACTCGCCGGACTCGTGTTCGCTGCCGACGTCGGAATCACGGCCCCGGCTCCCCGGCCACGGGTGGAT
>JBCCTP010000426.1:0-4369 GCA_039198505.1 Actinomycetota bacterium
ACGCCGGCTCCGGCGGTCGAGCCGCTGATCGAGGGGATCACGCTCTTCGGTCGAGGCGAGACCAACTTCGAGGCGATCGCCGCGCTCGAGCCCGACCTGATCATCGGGGCGGAGTGGGCGGCGTTCGCCGACGATCCCGAGGCGACCTACGAACTGCTCAGCGAGATCGCCCCGACGATCATCCCGCTGGACGATCCCGCGGTCTACTGGGAGGAGGCGACCGAGGTCGTCGCGGAGACGTTCGACCGCACGGGCGAGCTCGAGGGACTCAAGGCGGCGTACACGGCCGACGTCGAGGCGCAATGCGACCGGATCCGATCGGTGATCGGACCCGATGACACGGTCAGCCATGTCGAGATGTACGGCGGAGGGTTCACGTTCCTGGTGGCCCCGGGCTTCACCCTCCACGACCGCTATCTGCCGATCACGTCGACGTCGTTCGCGTTCCTCACCTGTGGACTGAACCCCGGACCGGAGAACCTCGACCTGGCCCCGACGGACAACGTCGAGATCTCGCTCGAGCGGCTCGGCGACATCCAGGCCGACCACATGTTCTTGACGGTGTATCCGGGCGCCGAGGAGACGTTCGACGAGTTCGGTTCCAATGCCCTCTGGGACCAGATCCCGTCCGTTGCCAACGACAGCGTGTACGAGGCCCCGGCGTTGGTCTGGTGGAGCTACCTGTCGTTCCCGTGGGCTCTCGAGCTGCGGGCGGACGCCGTCGTCGGAGCCTGAGCGGGTTCTCGCCAGCTCGTGCGCGCTACCAGCGGACGTCGTCGGCCCGGATCGCGTAGAAGAGACAGTCGTCGCGGGCGGCTTGGGGCCTGGTCGTGACCATGAACAACTTCAGGTCACGAACGGGTCTCATCGCGCCGTCCTGATCGCGGGTCAGCACGTCGGAGATCACATCGCGGCCGTCGACGGTGAACGCCGTCAGCGCACCGAGGCCGTGTTCGCCGAGCCATCCCATCTGATGGTCTGGCGTGACGACGCCGAAGTTGAACCGTTCGACCTCGGGAAGCAGAACGACGTCGGCGGCGCCGGGTCGATCTCCGTACCCGATCGTTCGCTCGGGCGTCAGCTCGATCCGGTCGGGGTGATGGAGGATCTCCATCGGAGTGTCGCGTCCCTCCGTCCGCAAGGGATCGTCCGCCTGGAGGAAGACGTCGAATCCCTGCTCGGCGACGTTGTCGGCATAGGTGTCGATCGCGCCGCCGCACTCGACCGTGATGGACGGGCAGATCTCGTTCGCCGCCTCCATCAGCGCACCCAGTCGGATCCCGCTCACGATGAGCTTCTCGCTGAAGCCAGTCATCAGTGATTCGTGGACGGCGGAGTGCTCCGGGGTCACGCCGAACGCCGGGCCGACGCCGCTGGTGTTGTGGACGTCGATCAGGCAGGCGGGCTCGAAGTCTCGGATCACGTCGAGGATCGAACGGCAGAGTGTTCCTTGCCGGCCCGTGTACGGCTCGGCGAAGCACCGGTTGAGGTCGCGTTCGGTGTCGAGGTGCCGCCACGCGAAACCCGGTGGGGTGGTTGCCGCGTCGACGTTCCCCACGATGAACAGGGTGTCGGCGAACGGGGTGGCGCCCGACTGGAGCCACGCCCACAGGGCCATGATCCCGGACGGTTCGTCACCGTGCAGCAGGGTCACGAGGACTCGCCGCGGGTTGCGATGGCGCCCTCGCTGGACGAACGCCGTGGGTCCACCCAGCGCCCGGAGGAACTCGAGGACCGACCCGCCGAGCAGCTCGTTCGGCGGTTCGTCGAGGACGCGGAGTGCCCCGTCGGCGTCGAACGTGGCGGCACCCGCGGGCGCTCCCTCGAGACCATCACCCGGGGCGGCTTCGTGTGCGCCGCCGTCGCCGAGTGTCACCGGGTCAACGTAGCGGGGTGGGAGCGGTTCTCACGGGCGCCGCGCGAGCGCTGGACCCCTCATCGAGAGCGGAGTCGCGCCCGGACGTACTTGCTCGCCGACCGGTAGTGACTCGGGCCGGCGGCCTCGGCCCAGCGGCCGGGGGTCCAGTCGTTGTTGGCGCCTGCCATCGGTCCGCCGTAGAGGTCGTCGTCGCTGTGGCCGTCGATGAACGCCATGAGCTCGGCGTGGCTGTCCCGGAGTCGAGCGCAGGCCTCGGTCCATCCGAGATCGCGCTGTCGGCGTCGGAGATCGCCGTTGTATCGCTTGAGGTCTCCCCACGTGTACCCCTCGGCCGGGAAGTGCACCTCGTCGCCGGCGAGGCCGTCGCGGTACCAACCGAGGAACAACCCGATCCAGTGGGCGCGATGGGCCACGACGTCCTTGATCGAGGTGTCCTCATCGTCCTTGGTCAGGGCGAACTCGTCGTCGACGTCGAGCAGCAGTCGCTCGAGCTTGTCGAACTCCTTCGTCGCGACCGACCGCAACTCCTCTGTCGTGACCGCTGCGGGCACTCCGCACCTCCCACCGCTCGTCGGGTGCTGCCATCGTGTGCCGATCGGTCGGCGCCGTGAAGGGGCCGAGGTCCTGATCTCCGACGTTCTGCATCGTCGTGACGAGGCGCCGTCGGGCGTCAGGTCACCGACCCGTCCGCCGCTCGTCGCGGAGTTCGCGCATGCCGATCGGCTCGAAGGGCTGGGCGGCGAGCCAGGCGCTCCACGCGTCGGTCCGGAAGAGGTCGTACTCGTCGGTCCGCACGTGGTGCGCGTCGGGCTCGATCACCTCGACCTCGCCCGGACCCGGTCGGCACGGGTGGAAGGCGCAGAACACGAGCTCGGAGTCGGTACTGCCCAACAGGGTCGGGTAGTCGACCGGCTCGTCCCGGCCGCGGCCGAAGTCGGTCTCGAGCACCGTCCCGAACAGCGGCATGCCGGCGGAACGGGCCGCCTCGGCGCCTCGGCCCCACCCCACGGCCGTGGTGCCGCGAAGGGGGTTGTTCGGCCCGTAGTCGTCGACCGTCGGGGTCATGAGGACCGGCACGTCGTACTCGACGCCCAGCGCGACGTACCGCTCGGCGAACTCCGGTGCGGTCGCGGCCCCCATGTGTGCGTCGAGGTGGGTCATGTCGATCCCTGCAGCGAGCGCCCGATCGATCTGCGCACGCCATTCGACCTCGACCGCGTCGGGCTCGGCTCGCTCGCGGACAGCGGCGACGGAGGCGTGGAGGAACCCGTCGTCGCCGACGAGGCCGGCGGAGGCCGGCGGATCGGAGACCGGGCCCCACCGATAGTGGGGATGTTCGGAGGTCAGCGTGAGGTGTACGCCGACGTCGAGCCGCTCGTCGTCGCGCGCCATCGCAGCGATCTCGGAGAACCACGGGCACGGCACCATCACAGAGCCTGCGGTGATGGTGCCCCGATGGGACAACTCGACGAACGCGGTGTTGGCGCCGTGGCACATCCCGACGTCGTCGGCGTGGATGACGATCCGCTGGACCATGTCGCGACGGTAGGTCACGACCGAGCCGCCCGACGCGGCAGCGGAACTACGGTCGCGACGTGGAGCTGGCACACCTTCCTCCCGACACCGATCCGATCGAGATCGCCGATCATCTTCGTCGACACGGGTATGCGATCGTCGACGACGTCGTCGACGACGAGGTGATGGACCGGCTCGACGCCGAGTCACGTCCGTTCATCGAAGCGTCCGACGCGGGTCGCGACGAGTACGACGGTCGCTTCACGCGCCGGACGGGCGCGCTGATCGCCCGGTGTCCGACGTCTCGCGACCTCGTGATGCATCCGACCGTGGTCGGCACCGTCCAGTCGTTCCTCGATCACGTCACCTCGGTTCAGCTGCACCTCACGCAGATCATCTCGATCGAGCCCGGCGAGTCCGCGCAGAAGCTCCACCGAGACCAGATGGCCTTCGACTTCTTCCCGTTTCCCGACGACTACCACGCCCAGTGCAACACGATGTGGGCGCTGAGCGACTTCACCGCGGAGAACGGCGGGACCCAGGTGGTGCCCGGTTCGTCCGCGGTGCCCGACGCGGCGGCGGCGTCGCTGCCGAGCGCCCAGGTCGAGATGCGACGGGGCAGCATCCTCTTCTACGACGGCAAGGTGTTGCACGGCGGTGGCGCCAATCGATCGACCGGCGTGCGACGCGGCGTCAACATCACGTACGCGGTCGGGTGGGTCCGCCAGGAGGAGAACCAGTTCCTGGCATGCCCTCCCGACGTGGCCCGCACGCTCGACGACGACCTGCTGCGGATGATGGGGTACCAGGAGGGTGCCTTCGCCCTCGGGTACGTCGGCGATCAGGAGGATCCGCTCGCCGTGCTGCGCGGTGAGTCGCGGAAGAAGCAGACGATCGGCGAACACGACCAGAGCGCCGACGACGCGCAGCGCTTCGTCGCCGAGCTCGGCGACGCGGCCCGAGTCGACTGACCGG
>JBCCTP010000427.1:0-4351 GCA_039198505.1 Actinomycetota bacterium
GTCGATAATGTCGCTCAAACGCTCCAAGGATAGGGCCGTTTCCTGGAAGTTTTGCCAGAGCTGGGTTAAACGCAGCAAAGGCTGAGTCACATAGCCAGAAATAATTCGGAATGCGTACGGCTGCAGGTCGCGCACTCGACGCAGCTCGACGAGCGACGCCGGCAGGAAGCCGCGGAGACCGATGTCGACGATGAGGCCGCCCTTGACGACCTCGATGACCGGTCCGGAGACGACCTCGTCGGCCTCCTTCTTGGCCTCGATGTCGCCCCATGCCCGCTCGTACTGAGCGCGCTTCTTCGAGAGGACCAGTCGCCCCTCCTTGTCCTCCTTGGTGAGGACGAGGGCCTCGATCTGCTCGCCGATGGTGACGACCTCGGACGGGTCGACGTCGTTGCGGATGCTGAGCTCGCGGCTCGGGATGACGCCCTCGGACTTGTATCCGATGTCGAGCAGGACCTCGTCCTTGTCGATCTTGACGATGGTGCCGTTGACCATCTGGCCGTCCTCGACGGCCACGAGCGTGTCGGCGATCGCGTCTTCGAACGAGACGTCGAGGTCATCGGAGACGACTTCGCGAGGCGTGTAGTTGCCTTCGTCGTCGAAGGTGCCGAACTTGGGCTCGTCGGTGGTCGGGTTGATGGAGGTGTCGGACAAGGGATTCTCTAGCTGCTCGGGAACGATCGGACGATGCCGCGCCGGCGGCGACGCGGACCGTCCACGCTACCGGTCAGCCAGCTCAGGTCAACCGGCGTCGCAGCCCGAACAGGACGGCCGCTCCCGCCAGCAGTGCCAGGCCGAGACCCAGGAGTGACGTCGCGTCCCCGGGCACCGGCAGCACACCGGTGTCGACGAGCGTCGGCTGCGGGGTGCCGTCACCGGACTGCGGCACCGTCGGGCCGGCGCTGTCCTGGTCGGCGGGGTCGTCGTCGCCGTTCCCGTTGGGTGCCTTCGGACCGTTCTCCGACGTGCCGATGGCGAACGAGTCGAGCGTCGTGACGAGGCTGCCCTCGCCCGCGGTGCCGGAGACGTAGACGACGGACCTGCGGCCCTCGACGATCGTGATGTCGGGCAGCACGAGCAACGCGTCGCCGGAGCGGAGGAGCGAGGCGGGACCGAGTGCGCCGGCGGGAACCACCAGGTTCACCTCGGCAGTCGGAGCGAGCGACACCGTCTGCGCGGTCGCCTGGAGGAACACGTCGACGGCGGGCGCGGCGGCGACGTGCCGCACGGTGAGCAACCCGTTCCCCGGCGCAGGCGCCGGCGACGGTGCAGTGTCGTCGAACGCCGTGACGAGGATCGACAGTGTCTCGTCGAGGTGGACGACCACCGATGCCGGACCCTCGGCGGGGACGGAGGTGGCCGAGATCGGTCCGAGAGGCTGCTCGGTGCCGACGCGACGCGCTGCGAGACCCGCGAGGCTCCGGCCGGCGAACTCGCTGATGTCGCGCACCTCGCCGAGCTGGAAGTCGGAGGCGAAGTCGTCACCGTCGAGCGAGAGGTCGACCTCGACGCCGGGAATGGCGTGGACGAGTGAGATCCGGTCGGTTTCGTCGCTCTGTGCCTCGATCGATCCTGCGCTCAGACCGATGCCGCCGATCCCGACCAGGGTCGCAGCGACCGCGGCCGCGGCGCGACGCCACCGTCGGTGCACCGACCGTCCGCGTTCGTGAGGAGTGTTCTGTCCGCCCATGGGACGAGGATGCCGAGAAAACGACTGAGAGTCAACCTGAACTACTCTCCGTGGTTTGTCTCCCCGAGTCGGTGGGTCACCGGACGAGAACCTGACCGAATCCTGAGAGAGTGGTCGGTCGACCATCGCTAGCGTTCGACCGGTGGTGGCGGACGACCACGCCGGCCGGCCCCGGTACGACCCGACCCTGGTGATCCCGCGGTTGCCGCCACCGACCGGTCCGGCTGCGATGACGCGACGACCGCCCCCGCCGACCGGCCTCCAGCGCGCTCTGCGGGCGGCCGCCGGCATCACCGGATCCGCGCTTGTCGTCACCGGTCTCCTCGCGGTCGGCGTGGCCGCCGCGAACCACGTCGGCCCCTCGGTCGCGTCCGCCACGGTCGGGGCGCTCTACGGGGACGACCTCGTCGGCGATCGGGACGTGCTCGCCGGGAACGACCGAGCGATCGAGGCGACCGACTCCCGTGATTCCCTCGATGATCCGGCCGTGGCCGAATCCGATCCCACAGTGGAACGGGCGGAACCCGTCGGAATCCAGATCTCCTCGATCGACGTGTCACGCTTCCCGATCCGTGCCGTCGGTTTGACCGACGACGGCGCGCTCGAGGTCCCCGACGAGACCGAGATCGGGTGGTACCGCTACGGCGCCACTGCCGGCGGTCCGGGCTCCACGGTGCTGGCCGCCCACGTCGCGTGGAACGGCCGGTCGGGACCCTTCTTCGAGCTCGGTCGGCTCGAACCCGGAGCGTCGATCGAGGTCTCGCTCGACGACGGCTCGACTCGGCACTACGAGGTCGTCGAGCGTGCGCTCTACGGCAAGTCGGAGCTCCCACGAGAGCGGATCTGGCGGCAGACCGGCGACGAGACGCTCGTGCTGATCACGTGCGGCGGCGAGTTCAACCCCGAGATCCGTCGGTTCCGGCAGAACATCGTGGTCTACGCCGTGCCGGTCGCCTGACGCCCGGCGACCGTTCCGACGCCCTCCGGGCCCGCTCGGCACAGCGAGCGCAACGGCCTAGAACGGTGGCGGCAGCGGAATCGGCGGCAGCGTGATCGGGGGCGGATCGTCCGGCGGGTCCGTCACGGGCGGATCGGTGACCGGCGGGTCCGTCACCGGCGGATCGGTCACGGGCGGATCGGTGACCGGCGGGTCCGTCACGGGCGGATCGGTGACCGGCGGGTCCGTCACCGGCGGATCGGTCACCGGCGGATCGGTCACGGGCGGATCGGTGACCGGCGGCGGCTCGGTCGTCGTGGTCGTGGTCGTCGTCGTGGTGGCCGTGACGGGCGGTTCGGTGGTCGTCGTGGTCGTGACGACCGGCGGCTCGACGGTCGTGGTGGGTGTGTCCGGTTCGGTGGTCGTGGTCGTGGCGTCGGGTTCGGTGGTGGCCGTCGGAGACCCCCCGGCCGAGATCGTGGCGGGCGGTGCGGCGACCGGAGGCGACGAACCGCCGTCGGATCCGTCGCTCGTCCCTCCCGAGCCGCCGTCGGTCCCACCCGAGCTTCCGTCCGTCCCTCCCGAGGTCCCACTGGAGCCGGTGTTGGTCGGGGCGCGACGGCGACCCGAACCGGCCGACGTGCTCGTTCCGGCGGTGTCGTCGGCAGGTGCGGCGATCGGAGCGTCGTCGTCGACCGGAGGCATCGGCAGGAGAGCCGAGCCGTCGTCGGCCGACTCGACCGGCGGGTCGAACACCGGCGGCAGGGTCGGCGTCGCGCCATCACCCGCTCGGCCGTCGGCTTGCTCGGGGGCGGGTGCGGCGACCTCGCCGCCATCGACGTCCCGGTCGGAGTCGACGCGCCACACGTCCCGCAGCACGACCTCGATCACCGAGATCGAGGAGGCAGGCATCGCGACGAGCGACGACCCGCCGATCGACGGCGACTCGACGAACCCCGACGAACCGCCTCCCACGTACGTGAAGATCGTCGGCTCGCGCAGCGCCTCGGCGCCCGAGAGGTCGACCAGGACGGTCGAGTCGTCGGCGGTGCGCGTGTTGACCACGACGATGCGCAGCGTCGCCCAGTCGACCGCGGCGAATGCGACCAGCCCGCTCAACGTGGTCGAAGCATCGAGAGCCACGCCGCGGAAGCCGCCGCCGCGATCGTCGTAGTTCCCGAACGCCTTGAGTGCGTACCAGACCTCGGCATCGTCGGCGAGCGGACCGTCGTACACGGCACTCTGCACCCCGCCGGACATGAACGCTCCGAGCGTCAGCGCGACCGCCTGGGCACCCGACGTCTCACTCGCGGCATCTCCGACCGACCAGGCGTCGACCACACGAGGGAGCCCGCTGCACTGGTCTTCGTCATCGCCGAGGATCGTGAGCGAGAGGTCGACTTCGACGAGACGCCGCACCGAATCGACGAGCAGCTGTGCGGCCGACGGTGAGTCGGCTCCCTCAGTCCGACGCTCGACGCGGCACAGTCGTGCGATCGCCTGGGCGACGTCACCCGTCTCGACCTCGCCGACGGCGGCGGCGCCGGATTGCACGGCGTCGTTGTCGAGGTTGGACACGACGACGACGGCGTCGCTGATCTCGCCGAGCGACCGATTGAAGTCGACCGAGATCGCACCGTCGAATGCCGGGAGCTCGCTCTGCGGGAGGGAGTCGCCGTCGCCGCCGCAGGCCGCGACGGCGAGCAGAGCGCCGGCGGCCGCCA
>JBCCTP010000428.1:0-4349 GCA_039198505.1 Actinomycetota bacterium
GGTCGGACCGGTGCCGCCCGTCGTGCCGGTGCCGCCCGTGGTCCCGCCGGTGGTGCCGCCGGTCGTTCCGCCGTTCCGGCCCGTCCGTCCGGTCGGTCCGATCCGACGCTTGTCCGAGCAGGGTGAGGGTGTGACGGGCCAGGACACGACCGTGGAGCCCGCCACGACGCTGACCCCCGAGGACCTCGCAGAACTCGAACGGATGGTCCTCGCCGACCAGAATCCGTTCGGAGGATGACGGACGACATCGACGTGCAGGGCGACGAGGGGCGGGAGCGGGACGTGACCGCCCTCGTCGTCCTGCGACCCACGGCGACCGTCGATGCGGTCGAACTCGTCGCCGCCGAGTTCCGTCGGTTGGGTTTCGAGGTCGGTCCGTTCCTCGGCATCGCCATGGCCGTCACCGCACCGACCGGTCACGTCGAGTCGACGCTCGGCGTGACGATCCCCGACACCGCGGGCGAGGTCGGCGACGAGGACATCGAGCTTCCGATCTCCGCGCTCGATCCGACGGCCGCCGCCGTCGTCGCTCGCATCGTGATCGAACCACCCGCCGAGCTCCACGACGCTCCGACGTGGTCTCCGTGAGCGCGCGGGTCGACCAGCGATTGCTCGACGGCCCGGTCGGGCAGGCCGGTGGACTCGTCGTCCTCGACGATGTCGTCTCTCCGGCGGAGGTGCGCGAACTGCGGCGGGAGGCGCTCGACGTCGGCCGGACGGCGGAGCGGCACCTCGGCCCGACCAAGCGGGTCGACGCCGGGCGCTTCGACGTGCCCGGGAGGGCATTGGGGAGCGGGCCGGGCGGTCCGAGCCAGGACCGTACGTACCACTCGACCCGCGTGATCTCGCAGCTGTCGACGTGGTGCGGCACACGGCTCGCCCCGACCGGAGGCCGTGGCACGTACAGCTACTACACGCGACCCGGTGATCACCTCGACGCGCACGTCGACATCCGGGGCTGCGACGTCACGCTCATCACCGTCCTGCACGACTCGACGCCGACCGACGATCACGCGGGGTCTCTCGTCGCGTGGACCGGTGAGCTCGGATCATCGCTCGACGAGGTGCGCCGCGGCGGGGCCGCCGCCACGGTCGTCGAGGCGCCCGTCGGCGCCAGCGTGCTGCTCCTCGGGGGACTCCTCCCGCACGCCGTCCTCCCTCTCGGGAGCGAGGGTGGGCGGGTGGTCTCGGCCCTCTGCTACGAAGCGTCGTGACGGGAGCGCTCAGGCGGTGGGCCCGTCGGTCGCGCCGCCGGCGAAGGCCTGCGCCTTGACCATCCAGTCGCGGGCGTCCTCGCCCACGACGACGAGGTCGGTCGCGTCGACGTGGCGGCACTGCGTGACGACGAGACAGAAGTCCTCGGCCGATCCGGTGATCGACTGGTCGGCGTCGCCCGGTCCGTAGCTCCACGTTCCGCCGCCCGGTGCGTCGAGCACGACGTCGATCGGCGTCGAGGGAGCGTCGAGGCCTCGGTTCACGTAGGTCCACTTGCGGGTGATGAACCCGAGCTGGGCGATGTGCCGCAGTCGGTCGGTCGCCTCGCGCTCTGCGCCGACGGCGTCGACGACGTGTTGACCGTGGGCCCAGCACTCCATCAGCCGAGCCGTGAGGAACGACTTCGCTCCCATCGACGGGCCGTACCAGATGACCCGCTGGTCCTCGTCGAGCGTCGAGGCGGCATCGGCGAGCGACCGACGGTTGGTCCGCCACGCGTCGAGCAACTCGGCGGGCGACATCGAGCGGAACTCGCCGAGCGTCATGTCGTCGAGTTCCTCGTCGGTCATCTCGCCCGTGAGCGCGGAAGCCATGTCGGCGAGCGACGACCGGAAGCGGTCCTCGTCGGTGATGGCCCACGACGCGGTGAGATCGAAGAAGGTGAGATGTCCCACCTGGTCGGCGACGCTCCACCGCGGGCTCGGCGTGGGTGTCGACCAGTCGTCGTCGCCGAGCTGCGACACGATCGAGTCGAGCGCCGACTGCTCGGCGACGAGGTCGTCGAGAACGGTGCGGACATCGAGATCGGACATGGTTCCTCCGAACGGTGGGGTCGGGTGGCGGTCAGGTGATGGCGAGCGGCGGGACGATCAGATCGATGATCTGGTCGACGACGTCACGGCTCGGCTGGCCCAGCTCGTCGATGAGGTCGGGGTCGCTCACGAAGAGCGACGCGCCGGTGAGCGCAGCGGCCGCGACCTGGGTGTCGACCGGGCGGAGTTCGCCGCGCTCGACGCCTCGGTCGAGGAGGCGACGGACGACCGTCATGACGAAGCGGTAGTGCCGGTCGACGAGGCGCCGAGCCGGGGCGTCGTCGGCGAGGTCGTCGCTGAATCGATGCTCCCAGCCGAACTCGACACCTCCGGCGACGTAGTCGCGGATCTGGTCGGCCACGTGGGACTCGGGGTCGATCGCGTCGAAGGCGGCGCGGCCTTTCTTGTGCAGGAATCGGTCGAGCACGACCAGCACGAGTTGGTCCTTCGACGGCGCCAGCTCGTACAACGTCCGTCGGGAGCATCCGACCTGGCTGGCGATGTCGGCGATCGTGAACGACGTGAATCCGCGGTCGACGAAGATCGCCTCGACCTCGTCGAGGACCTCCCGGTGGCGGGGACCGAGCCGAGCCTCGGCCGAGCGGGACAGCAGTGGTCGCGGCGCACCGACGCGCAGGTCCTGCAGTCGGACCTCGCGGAGCTGTGTGTCCGTCGCTCCCACGGCGTCCGATGGTAGGCGTCGGCCTCTCCGCCTGCGGTACTGAGAGGGTCAATCGAGTACCGTCCGCCTCCATGAGTTCCACGATCGGAACGCAGTTGCGTTCCCGGATCGACACGAGGTCCGACGAGTACCGGGCGAACCTCGCCGAGATGCAGGCGCTGTGGGACGAGGTCGCGTCGCAGCACGACCAGATCCCCACGATCGGCGGACAGCGGTACGTCGACCGCCACCGGCGCCGAGGGAAGATGCTCGTGCGGGAACGCATCGAGGCGCTCGTCGATCCCGACACGCCGTTCCTCGAGCTGAACGCGCTCGCCGGCTGGGGCACTCAAGATCCGATCGGCGTCGGCGTGTGTCAGGGCATCGGCGTGATCGAGGGCGTCGAGTGCGCCATCACCGGCACCGACATGAGCGTGAAGGGCGGGTCGTCGAACCCGACCACGTGGAAGAAGCAGCAGCGGATCTACGAGATCGCCCGGGCGAATCGCCTGCCGATGATCAACCTCAACGAGTCGGCGGGCGCCGACCTGCCTCGCCAGGCCGACCTGTTCATCGGAGGCGGGGAGAGCTTCCGTCGGCTCACGCAGCTGTCGAAGGCGGGCATCCCGACCGTCACGATCGCGTTCGGGCCGAACACCGCCGGCGGTGCCTACGTCCCGGGAATGAGCGACTACACGATCTTCGTGAAGGAACGCGGCACCGCGTACCTCGGCGGCCCGCCGCTCGTGAAGATGGCGATCGACGAGATCGTCGACGAGGAGACCCTCGGCGGCGCCGAGATGCACAGCCGCACCTCGGGCCTGTCCGATTACCTGGCCCAGGACGAGATGGACGGGCTCCGGATCTGTCGGCAGATCATTCGCCATCTGCGGTGGAACAAGCTCGGTCCGGGACGCACCGAACCCGACGATCCGCCGATCCACGACCCGCAGGAGTTGCTCGGCGTCGCGCCGGCCGACGTGCGCATCCCGTTCGACATTCGCGAGGTCTACGCCCGGATGCTCGACGGCAGTCGGTTCGAGGAGTTCAAGCCGCTGTACGGCAGCACGCTCGTATGCGGGTGGGGATCGATCCACGGTTTCCCGGTCGGCGTGCTGGGCAACAACGGGATCCTCTTCTCCGAGGAGGCGGCGAAGGGGGCGCAGTTCATCCAGCTGTGCAACCGTCGCGACACGCCGCTGCTGTTCTGCCACAACATCACCGGCTTCATGGTCGGCTCGAAGGCCGAGCAGGGCGGCATCATCCGCAACGGCGCCAAGATGATCAACGCCGTCTCCAACAGCGAGGTCCCGCACCTCAACCTCATGGTCGGCGCCTCGTACGGGGCCGGCAACTACGGCATGGCGGGACGCTCGTACGACCCCCGCTTCATCTTCACCTGGCCGAACCACAAGGTGGCGGTGATGGGACCCAAGCAGCTCGCCGGCGTGATGGAGATCATCGCCCGCAACAGCGCGGCCGGCAGGGGAGTCGAGGTCGACGAGGACGCGTTGCTCGCGCAGACGTCGGCGCTCGAGGCGCAGATCGAGGAGGAGTCGACCGCGCTCTATTCGACGGGTCGATTGTGGGACGACGGGATCATCCATCCGGGCGACACCCGCACGGTGTTGGGCATCGCGTTGTCGGCGATCCATTCCAAC
>JBCCTP010000429.1:0-4342 GCA_039198505.1 Actinomycetota bacterium
CCGCCGATCCGCCGACCCGGCGTCGCGTGCCGATGGTGTCCTCTCGCCGACGACTGCGACGACGGGACCGCGTGGCTGGCTGCAGCCGACACGTACTGACGCGTTCCTAGACTTCTCCGATGGCGATCGATCGATCCTCGAAGGTGTACGTCGCGGGCCACCGTGGGCTCGTCGGATCGGCGATCCTGCGCCGGCTGGAGGCCGACGGCTTCACCGACATCGTCACGGCGACACGTGACGAACTCGACCTGCGCGACCAGTCCGACGTGTCGGCCTGGTTCGCCGAGACCCGGCCCGACCACGTGTTCCTCGTGGCCGGCACGGTCGGCGGGATCATGGCCAACAGCACCCGGCCCGCCGAGTTCATCTACGACAACATGATGATCCACGGCACCGTGGTCCACGCCGCCCACGAGGTCGGTGTCGAGAAGCTGCTGTACCTCGGTTCGTCGTGCATCTACCCCCGCCACGCGAACCAGCCGATCTCCGAGGACGAACTCCTCGCCGGTCCGCTCGAGCCGACGAACGAGTCGTACGCGATCGCCAAGATCGCCGGCATCAAGATGTGCCAGGCGTACCGCGCCCAGTACGGCGACGACTTCATCTCGGCGATGCCGACCAACCTCTACGGACCCGGCGACAACTTCGATCTCGAGTCGTCGCACGTGCTCCCGGCGCTGATGCGCAAGTTCCACGAGTCCCGATCGGCCGATCACCCCGAGGTGGTCGTGTGGGGCACCGGCTCACCGATGCGCGAGCTGCTCCACGTCGACGATCTCGCCGACGCCTGCCTCTACCTGATGGACCACTACTCCGACGGTGGGCACGTGAACGTGGGGACCGGCATCGACCTGCCGATCCGTGACCTCGCCGAGAAGATCCGCGACATCGTCAACCCCGACGCCGAGCTGGTCTTCGATCACTCGAAGCCCGACGGCATGCCCCGCAAGGTGCTCGACGTGTCGAAGCTCAACGGGCTCGGATGGCGTCCGTCGATCGAACTCGACGCCGGCATCAAGTCGACCTACGACTGGTTCCTCGACCAGGACGAGACCGCCCTCCGCGGCATCTGACGCTCCTGGCGGCTCCCTCGTCGTCCGCTGACGCTTCCTCCTCGCGACGCGTCCGGCTCGTCGCTGGCGCTTCCCTCGCCGCGCCTGGTGGCTCCCTCGTCGTCCGCTGACGCTTCCTCCTCGCGACGCGTCCGGCTCGTCGCTGGCGCTTCCCTCGCCGGCGTGCCGGACTTCGCGGGCGAGGTGTCCGCTTCTGCCCGTGCCAGATCCGGACACCTCGCCTCAGGGCGTCATGAGGGCGACGGCGGTGCCGAGGCCGGCGTCGCGGCGGATCGTGGCGATCCGGCGGCCCGGCTGGACGGCGTCCTTCGGCTGACCGATCAGGTCCGGGCCGATCAACTCGCACGCTGCGTCGAGATCCTCGACGTTGATGACGACACCCCAGAACGACGCCGGGCCGGGCGGGGAGTCGGCGTGCTCGACCACCTCCACGATGAGACCCGCCGGCCCGATGCGGTGGAATCCCTGGCGGATCGACCCGAGTTCGCGGATCCGCTTCAGTGGCGCACCGGTGGCCGCCGTGATGGCGCCGGTGGTTCGTTCGAGATCGTCGGTCGACACGACCACGTGATCGAGGCCGACCGCACCGAGCGGATGATCGGCGAAGACCGGGGCGACGTCGTCGACCAGGGACGTCAAGAGTCCGTCGATGCGGTGGTCATCGGCGAGTTCGGCCGAGCCAGCCAGCGTCCAGCCCGTGATGCCCGACTCGCCGTCGGAGGCGACGGTGTCGACGCGCAGACCCGTGCCGACGAACGGGATGAGATGGCCGCCGTGACCATCGTCGGTGGAGACGAGACCGAGGGCCGTCCAGGTACCGAGGTCGCCGGCCAGGTTCAGCCATGCGACGGTGACGGGCGCGTCAGGAGAGGACAGCGGGTCAGCCGCGGCCCATGTTGGGACGCTTGCCGTGGTTCGCCTTGGAGCGACGCAGCCGCGCCTTGCGCTTCTTCGTCTTCTTCGACATAGGGCAGCAGATCCTACGGCGCCCGGCACCCGTCCCCAACCGGCCGGGGCGGTACGTTCGCCCGTCATGGCGAAGGTCGAGGTCCAGGGAACGGTTGCCGAGGGGTTCGAAGGCGTTCGCGACGCCTTCGCCGCCAACTGGGAGACGTTCGAGGAAGTCGGTGCGTCGATCTGCGCCACGGTCGACGGGGAGGTCGTGTTCGACCTGTGGGGCGGCGACGCCACGTTCGACTCCGGCGACGGCCCCTGGGAACGGGACACGATCATCAACGTCTGGTCGACGACGAAGACGATGTCGTTCCTCAGTGCGTTGGTCCTCGCCGAACGAGGGCACCTCGACCTGTACGCGCCCATCGCCGAGATCTGGCCGGAGTTCGCCGCAGGCGGCAAGGAGAACGTGGCGACACGGCACGTGATGGGCCACACGGCCGGACTGTCGGGATGGGACGAACCGCTCGAGGTCACCGACCTGCTCGACCACGACAAGCTCGTCGCACTGCACGCCGCCCAGGCGCCATGGTGGGAGCCGGGGTCGCAGTCGGGCTACCACGCCATCAGCCAGGGGTATCTGCTCGGCGAAATCGTGAAGCGAGCCGATCCCGCCGGGCGCAGTCTCGGCACGTTCTTCGACGAGGAGATCGCCGGACCGCTCGACGCCGACTTCCACATCGGCACCGATCCGGCACACGACGAGCGCGTGGCGCATGTGATCCCGCCGTCGGTGATGCTCGGTGGAGACGACGGCATGGGCGGCGAGATCTCCCCCGACTCGATCGCCTACCGCACGCTGATCAACCCGCGGATCGACGCCGCCTTCTCGTCGACACCCGAGTGGCGTCGCGCCGAGATCCCGGCGGCCGGCGGCCTCGGCAACGCGCGATCGGTCGCTCGCATCCACACCGCGACGGCGAATGGCGGGTCGGCCTTCGGCACCCAGGTCTTCAGCCAGGCGGCGCTCGACCCGATCTTCGACGTGCAGTACGAGGGCGCCGACCTGGTGTTGCCGCTGCCGCTCAAGCTCGGGATGGGCTTCGGACTGCCGACCGAACTGCTCCCGGTCCCCAACCCCCGGACCTGCTACTGGGGCGGCTGGGGTGGGTCGCTGGTGATCATCGACATGGACGCGCACGTCTCGTACAGCTACGTGATGAACAAGATGGGCGACACCACCACCGGCGACTTCCGGGGCGCCGGTCCCCTGCTGGCGCTCTACCAGGCGCTGTCCTGACTCGCTCCGCCACGTCCTGTGGCTCCGCTCGCGTCCGGCTCGTCGCCGGCGCTTCCCTCGCCGGGTTCGACACCCGTCATCACGTGCGACGGAGCGGCCATCCTGGCCGCGCACACACGTGGTCAGGCGGCGACGAGTTCGCCGCGAGTCCAGGCAAGGAGGTCGTCGGCGGGGAGGGTGTTGAGGATCCGGCCGATCGGCACGTCGCACTCGGCGGCGCGGTCGCACCCGTGCGGCTGCCACTCGAGCTGACCGGTGGCGTGCGCGTCGGTGTCGATCGTGAACCAGCAGCCGTGGTCGACGGCGAGCCGCAGCAGCTCGCGCGGCGGATCGAGCCGCTCGGGCCGGCAGTTGATCTCGACCGCGGTGTTGAACTGGGCGCACGCGGCGAACACGTAGTCGGCGTCGAACTGACTCGGCGGGCGCTTGCCGATCATCCGACCGGTGCAGTGGCCGAGGATGTCGACGTGGGGTGATGCGATCGCGAGCAGCATCCGCTCGGTCATCTGCTGCTTCTCCATCCGCAGCTTCGAGTGGACGCTGGCGACCACGACGTCGAGTCGTTCGAGCATGTCGTCGGACAGATCGAGCGATCCGTCCTCGAGGATGTCGACCTCCATGCCCGACAGGATCCGGAAGTCGTGGCCCGCCTCGGCGATGGCTGCATTCACCTCGTCGACGTGGTCGAGCTGGTCCGAGAGCCGTTCCTCGTTGAGACCGTGTGCGACCGTGAGTCGGGCCGAGTGGTCGGTCTGGACCATGTACTCGTGACCGAGCGCCATGGCGGTCGCGGCCATCGCCTCGATCGGCGCGCCGCCGTCGGACCAGGTGGAGTGCATGTGGCAATCACCGCGGAGCGCGTCGAGGTACACCTGGCCCTCGGGCGTGATCGGCACGACGGCCTTCTGCTCGAGCTCCGCGAGGTAGGGCGAGTCACGGCCTGCGACAGCGTCGGCGATGACCTGGCCGGTCGACGATCCGATGCCGTCGAGTTCGGTGAGCGTGTCGGCGGCAGCTCGGCGTTCGATCTCATCGGCCGGCGTGTTGCGCACGACGTCGAGCGCCCGCACGAACG
>JBCCTP010000430.1:0-4319 GCA_039198505.1 Actinomycetota bacterium
AGATCCCGGCAGCGCCGACGACAGTGCAGGCGCCTGCGCCGTCGACCGCCACCACTCCGCGTTGCGCGAGCAATCGGTGAGCGAGATCGTTCGCTGAACAGGATCGGGAATGCAGAACTCATCCGGTCGATCGCGGGCTGTCGGTGAACGATCTCGCTCACCGATTGCTCGCGCAACGCGGAGTGGTGGCGGTCGACGGCGCAGGCGCCTGCACTGTCGTCGGCGCTGCCGGGATCTCTGATGCCGCGAGCGTGAGGTCGAAGGCGCCGTAGATGTCACCGTCGGGGTTGCAGGTGACCCACACCTCGTGTTCGCCGCTCGGAACTTCTGGATCGAACGCTGGAGGCATGTCGATGATCATCCGGTACTCGTCCGTCTTGGCGGTCGCTTCGACGATCTGGGCATCGAGCGGAAGGAAGCCGCCGTCGGGAGGCCGGAGGAGGGCCTTGCCTTCGAACGGTGGCGGGCGATCGGGCGGAAAGCAGCGGAGGAGGATCTCGGCTTGGCCTCCGGTGGGCGCCTCACCGTCGATGACGGAGGTGACACGTACGTATCCGTCGTCCGGCACGGGAACCTCAGAGTCGCCGTCCGCTGTTGGCGGATCAGGTGGTGAGGTCTGCTCGTTGTTGCCGTCGAAGGCGCATGAAGCTGCGACGGCCAGTCCGATGCACATGAAGGTGAGGCAGACGTGGGATGTCGTGGGCGTCATGCGAGTCGTCGGTGCTCGTCCCGACGGATGCTGGTTCCGGGTGGGTGCTGGTGGGGTCTCACACGGTACGTGCGGTTCGAGCAGACCCCAGCGACAGCGAGGTCGTCGACGCCGCGGGTATCGCTCAACGGGGCCGTCGACTGGTCGATGTCGAGTCGCCGTCGGGCGTCAACTGTTCGACAGGATCTTCTGCATCCAGAGCGAGTCGATCCATGCGCCGTTCTTGCGTGCGTACTCGCGGAAGACGCCGACGTCGACGAATCCGAATCGGCGGTGCAGCGCAACCGAGGCCTCGTTGGGGAGCGCGATGCCGACGACCACGCAGTGCACCGTTTCGTCGGTCAGCTCGTCGAGCAGCGCGCGGTACAGGCCGGAACCGACGCCGTGGCCGCGAGCGGCGTGGTCGAGGTAGATCGTGAACTCGACCGTTGCGGCGAAGGCCGGATGGCTGCGGTACGACATGCTGCCGGCGTAGCCCAGTACTCGGTCGGTGGCAGGGTCGGTGGCGACGAGCAGGCGGTGTGGGCCGACTGTGTCGAACTGGCTGAACCAGTTTCGCCGGTCAGCGACCGATGACGGTTGCTCGTCGAAGGTCGCGATGCTGCTCTCGACCGCTGCGTTGTAGATGGAAGCGATTGCGTCGACGTCTGCATCAACGGCGTCTCTGACGTTCGTCACGTGGACAATCTCGCGCGCCCAACCCCACCCACCGGTGCCGCAATGGGCGGGTCAGACGGGTACGGGAGGTACGGCGAAGATGGCGTTGACCTGCGTCGAGCTGTGCGGTGACCTCGCCAGCGAGTGGGGGACTTCGCTACACGGGTCGTTTGGCTAGCTTGACGACCGATGAAGCCCGCCCCGCTCCGCGCTGCAACAGCGACGGTCGTCGCCGCCGTGACACTCATGGCCGCATGCGCTTCCGACGACAGCGATTCGGTGTCTGACGACGATGTCGCCCGGACCGACGAGTCCGGGTCGGTCGATGCGGACTCCCTCGTCGACGGTCCCGCAGGAACTGACGAGTCCGCGTCGGTCGGGCCCGACTCCGCTGATGCGGCCGACGACACCGACGCCGTCGACGCTGCTGACGATCCGGTCACGGGCAGCGGCGGCGACCACTATCCAGTGACGATTTCGCATGTGTTCGGGGAGACGACGATCGAGGCCGAGCCCGAACGCGTCGTCACCGTGCTGCGCGGTGAGCACGACTTCGCCATCGCTCTCGATGTCATTCCGGCGGCGCAGGCGGCCGACGTGCCCGGCACCGATGGGTTCTTCTACCCCTGGACCGAGGACGCCCTCGACGGCGCCGAGCCCGTCCAGCTGAGCGTGCCGCTCAACTTCGAACAGATCGCCGCCGTGGAACCCGACGTGATCTTCGCCACGACTTTTCATCTCGAACCAGCTCAGTACGAGGTGCTCGACGCGATCGCCCCGACCGTTGCACCGCCGACATCGACGGAGATCCCGACCTGGCAGCAGGTGCAGCGGATCTTCGGTGAGGTGCTCGACCGGGTCGACGACGCCGAGCAAGTGATCGACGACACCGAAGCCCGATTCGCTGCCGTCCAAGCGGAGCATCCCGGGTTCGTCGGTGCGTCCTTCACGCTTCCGATCTACCACCTCGGGACGATCACCAGCGCTGCCACGACCAGCCAGCGATATCAGTTCGTCAAGGAGCTCGGTCTTGAGGTGTCCGACACGGTCGCGTCGATGACCAACAGTGAGGCCGACGGTTTCGAACTCGGTATCGAGCGAATCGATCTCGTCGAGGCCGACGTCGTGATCTGGAACACGCAAATGCCTGACGAACTGGCCGCCGTTCCAACCCGCGAGGCGCAACTCCCGGCTGCCGGCGAACGTCGCGAGATCGTGCTCGACGCCTTGCTGGCCGCAGCGGTCGTCCAGACGAACCCGTTGAGCATCTCGTTCGCCATCGAGCGCATGGTGCCCGAACTCGTCGCAGCCCTCGACCGCAACCCCGACACCATCCCCCCGTCGGCGCAACGGCTCTACGACGCCGAAGTCGACGTAGAGCAACGAGCCGCGATGGACGCCTGGGAGATCGCCATGGACCCGTCCGTGCCGATCGCCGACAAAGGCCCGCATGTCGAAGACTTCGACACACTCGCACCCGCGCTGGAAACGGCGGCCACCGTCGCAGGCGACCTCGGCAGCATCACCATCGAGCCCAAGCAGGCAACCATCACCGACGGAACCGCGACCGTCTTGTTCGACGTTCTCGTGGGAGACGGCTCGCTCACCGGACAGACCGCCACACTCGACGACGTCGACGGCACCTGGGTCGCCCGACGCGACGACATCTGCGGCTACCTCGGACTGATCGGCGTGGTCTGTCCGGCCTGACCGGCTCGGAGCCAGACCTGACGGTCGCGTGGAGGCCATGGAAGCTCGTTCCTCGTCTCTGGTGCGAATGGTCGACGTGGTCGTCTTCGCCGCCTTCTGTCTGTGACGGCTCGGCCTCGGCGACCTGTCCTCGACGCCATCACCGCATGAGCTGGCCCCGCGCTCGTGACTCGAGTCGTCGGGGCCGACGCGAGCCGATGACCTTCTGCTCTCCCGAACGCGACACGATCTCGCGACGATCGGCGAATGGCTCGATTCACCTTCCAGTCCGTTGCGTCGCCGCTTCACGACGAGCGGTCACTCGACGCGCTGACGCGTCCCGTCCGTTCCGTGCTCGGCGAACTCGGCGGTGTCGAGTCACCAGCCCGAGACCCGGAGACACCCCACGTCGTGGTCGTGGCGACCGGGGGGACCGAGCACGCGGTGCTCGATGTGGTCGACCGACGTCCAACCGATCCCGCTGTGCGACCGGACGCGCCGACGTTGCTCGTGGCCCATCCCCACCACAACTCGCTCCCGGCCGCGCTGGAGGCGCTCGCCGCGCTGCGGCAGCGTGGTCGGCGCGGACGGATCGTCGTCGCCGACGGCGACACGACGGCGGACGAGCTTCGTGCCGCGATCGAGGACCTTGCGGCATGGCACCGGTTCCACGCGATCCGTCTCGGTGTGGTCGGGACCCCGTCGGATTGGCTGGTCGCGAGCACGCCCGACGCGACGACGGTCGCACGGCGATGGGGTCCCGAGCTGGTCGACGTAGCAATCCCGCGTGCGACCTCAGCGTTCGACGAGGTGCCGATCGAGCTCGGGCGACGGGTCGTCGACGCGCTGGGCGGATCGGCATCGCTGACGCTGCCCCGCCCCGATCACGTCGAACGGGCGGGCCGCCTCGATCCGGCGCTCCGATCGGTGATGGAGCAGGACGACCTCGACGCGATCACGGTCCGGTGCTTCGATCTTCTCGGGACGATCGAGACCTCGGGGTGTGTCGCACTCGCCCAGCTGAACGACGACGGGATCGTGGCGGGGTGCGAAGGCGACGTTCCGGCCGCGCTCGCCATGCTCTGGGTGCGCGTGCTGCTCGACCGACCGAGCTGGATCGCCAATCCCGCCTCGATCCGAGCGGCGTCACGCGAGGTCGTGCTGGCTCACTGCACGATCGCACCGTCGATGGTGGACGACATCGAGCTGACCACACACTTCGAATCGGGGATCGGAGTGGGGATCCACGGTCGCCTCCGGGCGA